>DATLTG010000485.1:0-3939 GCA_035533735.1 Bacteroidia bacterium | reverse complement strand
GAGGAATAATTAATTCTTTATAACCTGCAGAAATATAATGTTGGTCGTATTCAAACCGGTCGGTGTGTAATTGCATTGTTAATCGTGATGCGGCAAATGCGCCATCCGAGCCAAAAAGTAAATCGCTTTTTTTATGCGTTATATTTTTTGTTTCAGCATTTTCAAATTCCGTTTCCAGTGTGTTTTTATTAATGTGAGTGCAACGTTCGTTAAAATAAATATTCACATTTTCTTGCTGTTCTGCTAAATCCATTAAGCGCATATTTATCTCGGCACGCGAAACGGAATAAATCGCTTGTTTATCTTTTCCGTAAGGTTGATAAGCTGTTGAGCCATCTTTGTGATGAATAAATCGTCCGTACATCGGGATAGAAATTTTTTTAATTTCATCAGCAATTCCAACGCCTTCTAATCCTTTCCAACCTCTGTCGCTTAACGCGAGATTAATTGATTTTCCAGCAGTAATACTTGCTTTACGCATATCAGGTCTGCGTTCAAAAAGATTTATTTTATGTCCGCGTTTAGCTAAATAAATGGATAATAGCGAGCCAACCAAACCAGCTCCAATGATGTTGATTTCTTGTTTTTTTGTACTCATAATAGTTTCAAAAATTATTTTTTTCGAGCGCTTTATTTAATTTTTCGAAAATCCCATTTACAATCCAAAGAACAATTCCGAAAATCAAAGCAGTTCCAAAACCATCCACGTCAAAACCGCTTACTAATCTGCTGGCAAGTATAATAATGAAAGCATTGATAACAATCAGAAATAATCCCAATGTAAAAACGGTAATCGGAATGGTGATTATAATCATAATTGGTTTGACAATTGCGTTTAAAAAAGCCAATACTAAAGCAACAATAATGGCAGTGTAAATGCTGTGTAAATGTACACTGGGCAATAAAAATGAGGTAACTAAAATAGCAAAAGTGGAAATTAATATTTTAACTATAAATCGCATTAACGGCTGTAATTAGGTGCTTCACGCGTGATAAAAATTCCGTGCGGATGACTTTCCGTTATTCCGGCTGAAGTGATTCGGATAAACTTTGCATCGTGTAATTTTGAAATATTTTTCGCGCCACAATAACCCATTCCTGCGCGTAATCCGCCAACAAACTGATAAATAACTTCTGCTAAAGTACCTTTATAAGGCACTCTTCCAGAAATTCCTTCGGGAACTAATTTTTTAATATCGTCTTCTGTATCTTGAAAATAGCGATCCTTGGAACCTTTTTGCATAGCTTCAATAGATCCCATTCCGCGATACGATTTGAATTTTCTACCTTCGTAAATAATTGTTTCGCCTGGAGATTCTGCAACACCTGCAAATAAAGAACCTGCCATTACGGTATTCGCACCACCTGCCAACGCTTTAACAATATCTCCTGTAAAACGAATTCCTCCATCGGCAATCACGGGAACACCTTTGCCTTTCAAGGCTTTCTACTTCATAAACAGCAGTTAATTGAGGAACTCCAACACCTGCAATAATACGTGTGGTGCAAATAGAACCTGGTCCAATGCCTACTTTAACTGCATCAGCACCAGCTTTTACTAAAGCTAATGCAGCTTCAGCAGTAGCTACATTTCCTACTACCACTTGTAATTTCGGAAATGCCTTTTTTACTTTTCTCAATGCTTCAATAACGTAAATTGAATGTCCGTGAGCGGTATCAATTACAATCGCATCAACACCTGCTTTAACCAATGCTTCTACACGTTGTAACATATCAGCCGTTATTCCAACAGCCGCTGCTACACGCAATCTTCCAAATTCGTCTTTACAGGCATTGGGTCTAACTTTTATTTTAATAATATCTTTATAAGTAATTAAACCAACTAATTTATTGTCTTTATCAACCACAGGAAGTTTTTCAATTTTATAATTTTGAAGTATTTCTTCCGCTTTTTTCATATCGGTACCTCGTTTGGCGGTAATAATATTTTCTTTTGTCATCACTTCAATTACCGGACGTTTCAGGTTTTTTTCGAAACGCAAATCGCGATTGGTAACAATTCCAACTAATTTATTTTCTTTTGATACAACTGGGATTCCGCCAATTTTAAATTCTTTCATCAAACTTAATGCGTCTGAAACCTTTGCATTTTCAAGCAATGTAACAGGATCTTGAATCATTCCACTTTCCGAACGTTTCACTTTTCGAACTTGTTCGGTTTGTAATTTAATGCTCATATTTTTATGAAGCACACCAATTCCGCCTTCGCCTGCAATAGCAATAGCAAGTTGCGATTCGGTAACAGTATCCATTGCTGCCGAAACAATCGGAACATTTAATTTTATTTTTTTTGTAAATTGAGTAGAGATGTCCACTTCGCGTGGAAGTACGTCTGAATAAGCCGGTACTAAAAGAACGTCATCGTAGGTTAGTCCTTCGGCAATAAACTTTGAATCTGATAACATGAGTTTGAATTTTGCGATAAAATTCGCGCAAAGTTATGAAAAAAAACTTGCTTATGTATTTTTAACAAAAAAGTAACATAGAATTTTAGTTTCTGTGCGTATTTCCATCGCGCCTGTTTTTCAATTGATTGATGAGATATACTTTAAATTGTTCTTCGGCTGCATACAATTTGGCTACTTTTTTTATCGGCAAAACGGCTTTGAATTTGGCGAGGTATTCTTTTTCTACATCCAACTCCTTTTGATGATAAATAATCTCATTATCCACAAGTGCTTCCACATCTTTATCCGACATATTATCAACGCCTGTTTCTTTCACTTGACGCATATCTTGACGGTGATTTTTTCGGAGTATTTTTAAATCCGATTCATAATTATTGTAAACGGGCCAAAATGCTTGCGCTTCTTGAGTTGTTAAGTCTAATTTTTGAGAAATGAAAGCAATTTTCATTGTTTCCACTTTTTGTTTTTTTGATTGTGGAGCAGTATCATTTTGAGCTTTTAAAGGAGTAAAAGAAGCAGCAAAAAGTGTCATAATAATTCCAGTTACAAAAACTTTTTTTCGAATGTCGGAAAAGAATGTCTTTTTCATAATATCTTAATTTTGGTTGTTAATAATAGTATTTATATCTATATCGTTATCAATTAAATAATTTACGATGGGTTGGTCGTTATCCACTTTTTCATTGCTTGCAACTGAATTATCTGGTAATGATTCAATCAACAAAGATTCATCATCTTGAGATAAATTATCATTTAAAGCTGACATAATATCATCAGAAGTAGGAACATATTGAGCTATTGTTGTGGTTTTGTGTAAGTAAAAAAAAGTGCCACCGCCAATCAATAAAACAATCATTCCGAAAGCAAGATATTTTGGTTTCAATATCAAAATAATTTGTTCGAAGAATGTTATTTTAACAGCTTTTTGTTGCGCACATTTTTCCTGAATAAGCATCGGCAACTCATCGAAATAGTTAGCTGGAATTTCAAAAGGAATCTTTCTATCAATCGATGAAAGTAAAGGTGCTTCTTTATTCATATCGAAATCTTCTTCGTCAAAAAAATTATTTTCCGGTTTCATCTGAATTTCGTTTGGATAGATTTTATATTGGTTTTAAATTGTAATTCCTCATTTTGATAGTTCAACTTTGGAAAGGTTTAAAACGGAATGTGTGTTTTTCATTAAATCTTCATTCATTTTTAATTATATGCTCTATTTTTTTTACTGCGTGATGATAGGAAGCTTTTAAAGATCCAACTGATGTATCAAGGATTTTAGACATTTCTTCATATTTTATATTGTCAAAATATTTCATGTTAAAAACAATACGTTGTTTAGTAGGAAGTGTTAAAATAGCATTTTGTAATTTCAATTGAATTTCTTCGCCTTTTATGTAACTATCACTGTGCAATGAGTTAGATAAGGAATATTCAACATCTCCAAAAGGAATAAAGTTTTTTCGTTTTTGTTGTTTTAAAAAAGTCAAGGATTCATTGGTAGCAATGCGAT
>DATLTG010000484.1:0-9999 GCA_035533735.1 Bacteroidia bacterium | reverse complement strand
GGCTGTATCTGTGCCCACTTTCAAAGCATCTTTTAATCCACTCACTACATCTTCGTTACTTAATGGCTGACCGCTACTTTTTTTGCCGGTAACCGATTGTTCCGCTTTACTAATTGTTTTTCCAAGATTGAATTGTGCGTTTGCTGTAAGAGAAGCTAAACTAAGCGCTAAAAGGCTGTATTTTATTTTTTTCAGTATCATGAATTTTATTTTATGTTAAACAAACGTACAATTTTTTTTCTCTGCTTTGCAAAAAGCAAGCCATTTTTTAAAACCATTAAAAAATAAGACTTAAAAATTATTTCTGATAAGCTACATTAAGTGTGTTTGATGTATTTTTGTTCCTTCTAAATAAAATATAGAAATAGATGAAAGTAGAAATCATAACCATTGGAGATGAAATTTTAATTGGTCAGATTGTGGATACCAATTCGGCTTGGATGGCGCAACAATTAAATCTTATTGGAATTCATATCAAGCAAATTTCGTCCGTTTCCGATAATCGAGAACATATTTTAAAAGCCCTGAATGAAGCAGCTAAGCGAGCAGATATTATTTTAATCACAGGAGGTTTAGGTCCAACAAAAGACGACATTACAAAAGCTACTCTTTGTGAATATTTTAATGTAAAACTTCGTTTTGATGCAACTGTTTTTGCAGATGTAGAAAGTATTTTTCGAAATCGGAAAGCTCCTCTTTTAGATGTTAATCGCAAGCAAGCGGAAGTGCCTGAAAATTGTATTCCGTTACGCAATAAAAATGGAACAGCACCCGGAATGTGGTTTGAACACAACAATAAAATTTTTGTTTCCATGCCGGGAGTTCCTTTCGAAATGAAAGCATTGATGGAAGAGGAAGTGATTCCAAGATTGAAAAATAAATTTTCATTGCCATTTATTTTACACAAAACCATTTTAACACAAGGTATTGGTGAATCTTTTTTAGCTGAAAAAATTGCTGCTTGGGAAGATTCGCTTCAAGCAGACAATATTAAATTAGCCTATTTGCCTTCAGCAGGAATGGTGCGTTTGCGTTTATCTACATTCGGAAAGGATAAAAATGAACTTGAAAAAATTGTGGATGAAAAAATTGAAATTTTAAAATCACTAATTCCAGAATATATTTTCGGTTCTGAAAATGAAACGTTGGAGGAAATTGTCGGACAATTATTACTCGAAAAAAATAAAACAATTGCTATTGCCGAAAGTTGTACTGGTGGTTATTTATCGCATTTAATTACACGTATTCCGGGAAGTTCTGCGTATTTTAAAGGAGCTGTTGTTCCTTATTCTAACGAAATAAAAATAAATGAATTGAGTATAAATCCTAATGATATCAATCAATTTGGAGCAGTAAGCAAAGAAGTAGTGGAAGCAATGGCAAAAAAAATGTTGCAAAAATTTAAAGCTGATTATTCGATTGCCATTTCCGGAATAGCTGGACCAACGGGAGGAACTACCGAAAAGCCAGTTGGAACAATTTGGATGGCTGTTGCTTCTGAAAAAAATATTATTTCAAAAACGTTTTTATTTGGAACACATCGCGAACGAAACATTGAACGTGCTTCTATTACAGCCTTAAATATGCTTCGAAAATTTTTATTGGAAGCCTAAAGTTTTAAGCAAAAAAAAGGGCAACTTTTATTTGCCCTTTTTTACAATCAATAATCTTAAAAAATTATTCCGAAACTACTTCAAAAGCAACTGTAAGTACAATGTCTTTATGAAGTCTAACTTCTGCATTATAAGTTCCGGTTGTTTTGATATGTTCTTCGTTTAACGTAATGTTTTTACGTTCAATATCGAAACCTAATTTTTTAATGGCATCAGCTAATTGAAGAGCATTTACTGAACCAAAAATTTTACCGTTTTCGCCTACTTTAGCACCTACTTTTACTACCATATCTTTTAATTTTTTAGACATAGCTTCAGCAGCTGTTTTTATTTTTTCTTCTTTGTGAGCGCGTTGTTTAACAGTTTCTGCTAACATTTTTTTTCCGGCAACATCAGCAATAGCTCCTAATCCTTTCGGAATTAAAAAATTTCTGCCGTAACCCGGTTTTACTTTTACTACGTCATCCTTGTATCCAAGGTGTTTAACGTCTTGTTTTAAAATTATTTCCATGTCGTTTTAAATTATTTCAACATATCACCTACGTAAGGTAATACGGCAATATGACGTGCTCTTTTAATCGCTTGAGCTACTTTGCGTTGATATTTAAGCGATGTTCCGGTAAGCCTTTTAGGCAATATTTTACCTTGTTCGTTTACAAATTTCAATAAAAAATTACCGTCTTTGTAATCGATGTATTTGATTCCGTTTTTCTTAAAACGGCAATACTTTTTTCTTTTCACATCCACCGTTGGCGGAGTTAAGTATCTGATTTCTGAATTATTTTCTGACATTTTTTTTCGTTTTTAGGCTGTAACTTCTTTTTTCTCTTTTGATAATTTTCTTCTCTTTTCGCTGTAAGCGATGGCGTGTTTATCTAGCGCAACGGTTAAAAAGCGCAACAAACGCTCATCTCTTTTGTATGCCAATTCTAATTCGGCAATAACAGTTCCGGGAGCTTGAAACTCAACCAAATGATAAAATCCTGTTGTTTTTTTCTGGATAGGATAAGCCAGTTTGCGCAGTCCCCAATGTTCTTCGTGGACTGTTTTTGCGCCAAGGTCGGCAAGTAACTTTTTGTACTTGCTAACCGTTTCCTTTGCCTGATCTTCAGACAAAACGGGAGTCATAATGAAAACGGTTTCGTAATGGTTCATGTTAAATTTATTTAGTTAATAATTTTATTATCCTTAAAAAAGGGATGCAAATGTAGGAAACTTATAGGAAATACGCAACATTTATTTCAAGTCCAATAATCACATCTAAAATAGCGATTTTTAGTGGTATTTCTAAAATAATTTCCCACATCACTTAATCACGTCATTATCCCATCACTTAATAATCGCTTATATTTGCGTTCACAGAATCGATAAAACATTTATGCTGCATTTGTTTTCCAAAAAATATTTTTTCTTGCTGCTTTTCTTGCCGTTTTTTTCGCAGGCAACTGTGATAAGCGGTAAAATTACAGATGAGCAAAATCAGCCGATTCCGTTTGTCAATGTATATATCGAAAATACAACTGTTGGAACTATTGCAAATCCTGACGGACAGTATTCTATAGAAGTTCCGCAAGGACAATGTTTGTTGGTTTTTAAAATGATTGGCTATAAAATGCAAGTAGAAACGTTGCAAGTAAATTCAAAACCGATTACGCTAAATGTACAATTACACATCGAGCAAACTGCCCTTAATGCGGTTACTATTTCCGGAAATGCCGAAGATCCTGCTTATCGCGTTATGCGCGAAGTCATTAAAAAAAGAAAATTTTATTTAGAGCAAGTGCATGCATATTCCTGCGATGTGTATATAAAAGGTTTGCAGCGAATTGTAAAACATCCAGATAAAATTATGGGTTATAAAGTGGATGCTGGAGGCGATATTGACAGCACTTCTGGTATTTTTTATTTATCCGAATCGGTTTCTAAATTTAATTTCGAGCAACCCGATAAAATTCGTGAAATAATGATTTCCTCTAAAGTAAGTGGCGATAACAAAGCGTTTAGTTATAATCAAGCTTCGGATATGTTGTTGAATTTTTACGAAAATGTTTTGCAAATTCCGGTGTTGAGTACGCGCGGATTTATTTCGCCTATTGCCAACGATGCTTTTTTAAATTATCGCTATAAAATGCTCGGCTCGTTTTTCGAAAACGGTTTGATGATTGATAAAATACAAGTGATACCCAAATTTCCGCACGCACCTTTGTTTAGCGGAGTTATCTATATTGTGGAAGATGAATGGCGAATTCATAGTTTGGATTTGGAATTAACGAAAGAAAATCAATTACGTTTTTTAGATACTTTTAAAATTAAACAAACATTTTTGCCTGTTACCAAAGATGTATGGATGCCTTTTTCCAATAAATTTAGTTTTGATTTTAGTATTTTAGGAATAAAAGGAAACGGGATTTATCTCGGAGTTAATTCCAATTATCAGTTGAATCCTGTTTTTCCAAAACATTTTTTTAATGGCGAAGAATTAACGGTTGCCGACAGTGCCAATAAAAAAGATTCTGCGTATTGGTCGCGTATTCGTCCGGTTCCGCTTACAAAACAGGAGAATAAAGATTATCAAAAACGCGATAGTTTGATGACAAAACGAAGTTCGAAATCGTATATGGATTCCGTTGATCGAGTTACTAATCGCTTTAGTCCGGCAGATTTAATTTTCGGATATACGAACCAACATCGTTACGAAAAAAACGAATTAAGTTTTTCGCCATTCATAAAAAACATTGCCTTTAACACTGTGCAAGGTTGGAACTTAGCGCTCAAAACCAGCTTTTACAAATACAATGACGATACGCATAAAAACAATCGTTATACGGTGCAATTGGGTTATGGATTTTCGGATAAAACGCTATTGTTTGGAGCAGAATGGAAGCACGTTTATCTTCCTGTAAAGTTTGGCGAAATTACAGTTAAAGCCGGAAAAACAGATGAGCAGTTTAATGGAAATGAACCTATTTCAGCGCTTGTAAATAGTTTGTATTCTTTGTTCGATAAAACCAATTATATGAAATTGTATCGAAAAAATTATGTTGAAATAAAACATCAAATTGAACTTTTTAACGGATTTATTTTTTATACCAATGCCGAATTTGCCGATCGTTCTCCATTGCTGAACACTACTGATTTCAGTATTTATCAGAACAATCATTTTTATACTTCCAATGATCCACAGCTGCCGGAAAATTTTTCCAATTCGTTTTCCGAAAATAAAATTTTTGATGTTGATTTAGGTTTTCGTTTCGATTTTAAACAACGTTATTTAATGCGTCCGAACGAAAAAATTGTGTTGCGTTCCAAATTTCCGGTGTTGCAAGTTTGGTATAAAAAAGCCATCGACAATGTTTTTAGCAGCAACGCCAATTATGATTTATTGAAAGCGGAATTGAATGGAAGAATTAATTTAAAACTGTTAGGACACTCTATTTATAGCATTACTGCCGGAAAATTTTTGAATTCGCAAAATATGAGTTTTATGGATTACCAACATTTTAATGGCAACCAAACATTGTTTTCTAATTTCGATTTAAGCTCTTTTAATTTATTGAATTATTACACGTTTAGCACGAAAAATTATTTTTTACAAGGTGCATTTGAACAAAATTTCGGAGGTTTTTTTCTGAATAAAATTCCGCTGATTCGCAAATTCAAATTTCAGGAAATGGCTGGAATTAAAGTCTTAACAGACGATCATTTGAACCGTTATACAGAGCTTTCCGTTGGCGTAAAAAAACTTTTTTTCAGAGCCGAATTTGTAACTTCTTTTTCAAACAATCAAAAATTAACTTCCGGATTTAGAGTTGGAATTTTGTTGTAGTAAAAATATTTTTTTTAAACAAAAACCTTTAGGTTTTAAAAGTTCATATTTTTCAATTAATCGAGAAAGTCATTCCAAAATGATTTGGAATCTGCGCGAAGGAAAAAATAAATGGAGAATGGAAAATTGATAATTGAAAATGGTTTTTTGTTTTGAAAACTTTTTTTTCTGAAAATTATAATTATTTTTTTGATTCCATTGAAGGTGGTTCCTTTTCTGGTGACGGAAAATTGTAAAAATGAACAAAGTGCTTTACTAAAGTGGTAGGAGGTGTGATAGCTGCCTTCGGCATCAAAAAATGGGATTGTTTGTTTTTCTTCCAATCTTTATGGGAGCTATACAGAATGAGTTTATTGCCTACTGCTTTACCATAGGTGTACATTAAGTGCCTGTATGGGCCTACTACTTCCATCTTTATACAACCATCTGCTTCGACAATATAACGCATATACCGACCATAGGATAAATCATTACATTCTTTTTCATTAGGGAAACTTTTATAAAGAAAACTTACGAACAGGCGGCCATCCTTTAAAAAGCGCATATATTGGTATAGAGAATCCCCGCTTATTAATTTCCCTGATTGATCCCTTGATGGAGGTCCAACCATCCTTTGCATATAAACTGCATTGAGTGAAACTATAACAGTATCACTATCGCTAAGCATAAATGAGTGTTTGGCAAGATGAT
The DNA here is from genome assembly GCA_035533735.1 of Bacteroidia bacterium. Taxonomy (GTDB): domain Bacteria; phylum Bacteroidota; class Bacteroidia; order DATLTG01; family DATLTG01; genus DATLTG01. The sequence goes on along the minus strand of DATLTG010000484.1, from coordinate 3,870 downwards.
AATGTTGCCACTTTCCAGGATGCATTGATTCTATCGCATCTTTTGAATAGTTTAATTTTTGTGCTTCAGAGTAAAAATGAATACACAGGATAATTGCAAACAGCAAGCCGATTTTATTTTTCATATTGCAATTTAGAAAAAAAGAAGCAAAAAATATCAAAAAATAATTTTGCTCATTATAAATGAAAGAATTAACTTTGTTCTCCTAAAAATAAACCTAAAAAAAATAAGCAATGGCAAACACAGCAGTAGAAAAATATGTAAAATTTAAAGTAAAAGACATTTCATTAGCCGAATGGGGCAGAAAAGAAATTAAATTAGCAGAGGCTGAAATGCCCGGATTAATGGCACTTCGCGCTGAATACGGAAAACAAAAACCATTAAAAGGCGCCTACATTGCCGGTTGTTTACACATGACAATTCAAACAGCCGTTTTAATTGAAACGCTTAAAGAACTTGGCGCAGAAGTTACTTGGTCATCGTGTAATATTTTTTCAACACAAGATCATGCAGCAGCAGCAATAGCAGCAGCAGGCATTTCAGTATATGCTTGGAAAGGATTGAACGCTGAAGAATTTGATTGGTGCATCGAACAAACTTTATTCTTCGGAGAAGAAAGAAAACCACTAAATATGATTTTAGATGATGGTGGAGATTTAACAAATATGGTTTTAGATAAGTTTCCTGAATTGGTAAAAAACATAAAAGGTTTATCTGAAGAAACCACAACAGGCGTTCATCGTTTATATGAACGAATGAAAAATGGGACTTTACCAATTCCGGCTATCAATGTAAATGATTCGGTTACGAAATCTAAATTTGATAATAAATACGGTTGCCGCGAATCATTAGTAGATGCTATTCGCAGAGCAACAGATTTAATGCTTGCCGGAAAAGTAGCCGTAGTTGCAGGTTACGGAGATGTTGGAAAAGGTTCAGCAGAATCGTTAAGCAGTGCAGGTGTGCGTGTTATCGTTACAGAAATTGATCCAATTTGCGCACTTCAAGCAGCTATGGAAGGTTATGAAGTAAAGAAAATGGATGATGCTGTAAAAGAAGCCGACATTATTGTTACCGCTACCGGAAACTTAAATATCATTGTTGATCGTCATTTCAAAACAATGAAACACAATGCGGTGGTTTGTAACATTGGTCATTTCGACAATGAAATTGATATGGCTTGGTTGAACGGAAATTATGGTAAAACAAAAGAAGAAATTAAACCACAAGTAGATAAATATACTATCGATGGAAAAGATATTATTGTTTTAGCGGAAGGCAGATTGGTGAATTTAGGTTGTGCAACAGGACATCCTTCTTTTGTAATGTCAAATTCTTTCACCAACCAAACATTGGCACAATTGGAATTGTGGACAAATACAAAAAATTACGAAAACAAAGTATATACCTTGCCAAAAATATTAGACGAAAAAGTTGCCAATTTACATTTAGCAAAAGTAGGTGCTGTTTTAGAAACACTAAACGCTGAACAAGCTAAATACATTGGTGTTCCGATGGAAGGTCCGTTTAAACCGGATTACTACAGATATTAATTCGGAAAGAAAAATTATTTTTCAAAAGACCTTTTTTGCCAAACGCAGGAAAGGTCTTTTTTAATTAAAAATATGAAGAGTAAATCCGTCAAAAGAAGTTTCATATTGTTTGAGTGGCGCGGTAGCAGGTCCCTGCATAACAGAACCATCTGTCAATAAAAATTTAGAACCACAACAAGGATCAAATGCTGTAATATTGTTTGTAGAATCTACTTTTACCAAAGCACATGTATTGTTTGGCTGATAAGGACAGTCGCGATCATACGCCATAAAAGCGGAACTGGAAGCTCTGTAAATAATTATCCCTCGCACTCCTCCGCTAATATACACCCAACCAGTAACGGCATTCAAATTTGCATAAGCAGGTTCGGCTAAAGTTATATAAATATTAACTCCCGTTAAAGGAACTTGATCTTGTTTTTTATTACATGAAAAAACAAATGTGGATAAAACAAAAATGCCGATTAAAAACAATTTTTTATTCATCGAGTTGCTAAATATATATTTTTGCAATTGAGGAAACGTACAAATGTAGTAATTTGTTGTTCAAGTTTAATTTGTGTATTTTTCTTCAAAACAAACGTTTCAAAAAAGTACTCTATTAGTTAGTAACTAAATTTTATTTATCTTTATTTTTTTACGTAACATTGCTTTTTTTGTAACATATTTCTATTTTTATCAAAATTAAAAATTAAAGAATTCAGACAACACATAAGTGGTTTATGGATATACTTTCTAAATACAATTCAATAAGTGAGCTTTACAAAAGTAACAGCCGTACAACGCTCGTTACTTCGCATTTTGGTGAAATGAGCCAAGACAAATCGAATGCTATTATTTGCCTTATCGAAAATTATTTAGAAAATATCGGAGCAAGTCACAAAGCCGTAAAAAAAATTTTCAATATTGTAGTTGAAACGCTCCAAAATATACGTTTACATGGAGACAAAGACAAGGACGGCAACCAACTTTGCTTTTTTCTTTTTGTTCAATTCGAAGATGAATTTACAATTGCAAGTGGTAATTTAATTCACAATGAAAAAGTTACTGAATCAGAATCAAAACTTGAAAAAATAAAACACCTCAATGAAAGGGAATTAAAGAAATTATATATGGAAATTCTTTCCGAAGGAAGCCTTTCCGCTAAAGGAGGAGCAGGTTTGGGATTTATTACGATTGCACTGAAATCAGAAAACAATATGCGTTTTAGTTTTGAAAAAGCCGATGATGTTTATTCAGTGTTTTTTTTAGAATCAAAAATAATAGGTTAACGATGAAGGCATTCACAAAGGCAGCAACCCAAAATACGCCTGAAATAAATTTTGATATCAACAAAAACATATTTGAAATATCAGGAAAATCTTTTCCGGAAGATTCGCAAGGATTTTATGATCAATTTCTTAATTGGATTGACGAAACAGCAAATGAATTTCCTGAAAATTTGATTATCAATTTTAATTTTTATTACCTAAGTTCTTCCTCAATTATAGCCATAAAAAAATTACTTCTAAAATTAAAGAATTTCGAAAAATCAGGAAAAAAAATTATCATTCATTGGTATTATGATGAAGATGACGATGACATTAAACGCACTGGCGAAGATTATGAAAAAGTAGCTGGAATGAAGTTTTCCTATATCGTTAACAAAGAATAAAATTAATTTTATTCAACTGCGATAAAAGCAATCCCAAAAAGAAATATAAATAGCATGTTGCGATTAAAGAGGTGCATAATTTTCTGTATCTTTTTTTTGCGGCTGTCGTACAACCAATAAAATCAATAAAAACAATCAATGATGAAAAAAATGATTAAACTAAACAGTACGTCAAACGTAAAGAGAAGTGAAGAAAAACTAACATTCGCACACAAAATTTTATTTCACTTTACCGATGGCTGAAACCTTTAAATTAAGAAGCCATGAATGCAAAGAAAATTTTTGGCTTATGCGTAATCGGTGCATTAGCTACCTCGCTCAGTATTGCTCAGCAAGCTGATATCCCTTCAAAAAATATTTTTTTCAAGGGCGATTCCTTAAACGGCTTTAACACAACCCTGTGCTACCAAGAAGCTGTTGCAAAAAAATTAGATGCAGAAGAAACCTCAACTTATTTTTATATTAAAGAAAAAGACTTTATAGAACACAAATATCATTTGCCTATTCCGGTTGACAATGTTTTTACAGGCAATTACACTGTATTAACAAGTGCATGTAATAATGTTGATTTTGAAAATGGAGATTTTGGTGGATGGACAGGCTCGATTGGGTACAATGCAAATTCAAATAGTCCTTTATCGGTAACCTCTCCTGTTATTACTA
>DATLTG010000483.1:0-6142 GCA_035533735.1 Bacteroidia bacterium | reverse complement strand
TCACAATGCTATGAACAATATTCTACTTTCATTAATTCCGCTAAAGGACTTTGAAGCGCAAATCAAAGTTTGTATGAAAACCAAACTGCAAAACACAGTCCCAACTATAAGTGGACTGCGATTATCCCTGCTACGTAAGTTCCTTAGTCTTTTATTTAATCAGATATACAAATGGCAAAATTAAATCCTAAAGACCCCCAGTTCGGAATACCTGTATCAGCCCGAATACGCGGAGAAGTCGCGCACCATTTTAACGAGCAAGCCGAGAAAGAAAATAAAACCTTATCTCGTTTTGTATCGGAATACATTGAAAAGGCTTTGACGCAGAAAGCAAAGCTCACAGAGCTATCAATACAAATAGAAAAGGCTGAGCAAAAAAATTCCAACCAAGAAAAAAAGCTCCAAGAACTTTCCGCACAAATAGAAAAAACAAAAGACGCTTATAAAAAAGCAGTAGGCAATTTTATTTTAGAAATCGCTGAAGGCAATGAAAAAAAACTAAATGAATACATCAGTATATACAATAAAAATTTAAAAAAATGAACAAAACAACAACACCCGACAAATTAGAACAAGCAACAAATGAAAATGATTCTTTGATGTCGCTTAAAGAAAACGAGCCAATGAATGAAACAGAAATTCTTATGAAAGAAAAATTTTTAGCAATGCAACCAAAAAAAGAGGATTTTAAAAAGGTGCTATTATTTATAGGTTTCATGGTACTGTTAGGCTTATTGATATATGCTTTTGTAAGATACTTCAAAGCAGCCGATACGATGGGATTGTCCGATGTGCTTCCCTTAATTGAAGAAATTTAAAACAAGAATAAAAAAAATGCGACCGCCTATAACCTATTACGGAGGAAAACAAAAGTTAGTGAAAGAATTACTTCCACTAATTCCTCCGCATGAATTATATGTTGAAGCCTTTATGGGCGGAGGCGCGCTATTCTTTGCCAAAGAGCCAAGCAAAGCAGAAAGCATTAACGACTTAAATGGAAACGTAAGTAATTTTTACCGTGTTGTAAAAACTGATTTTGAAGAACTCAAAAAATTAATTGCAGGAACGCTCCACAGCAGAGCCACTTATCAGGATGCTAAGAAAATATATAATTGCAAAGAAAAAATAAAACCGTCCTTGACGGTTCGCGCTTGGGCATTTTGGATGCTAACAAATGACGGCTTTGCTGGAAAAATAGGTTCGTGGGCTGTGGCAAGACAAAACAATAAAATCGGAAAAACTCTTTCTAATAAACGAGATAATTTTTGTTATGAATATGCTGAACGTTTAAAAGAAGCACAGGTAGAAAGCAATGATGCGCTTTTGATTATAAAACAATACGATAGCCCTGATACTTTTTTTTATCTCGACCCTCCTTATTTTAATTCCGATTGCGGACATTACAAAGGATATAAAGAAGCGGACTATGTCCGTTTATTAGAAGCTCTTGTTTTGATAAAAGGAAAATTTCTGCTGAGTAGTTACCCATCCGAAGTGCTTACTCAATTTATTGAAAAAAACGGATGGAATTATAAAGAGATTAAACAAAAGGCAAACGTTTCACATCTTAGTAAAAAAATAAAAACGGAAGTTTTGATTTGGAATTATTCTTTAGATGCCGCTCCAACACCATGCGAAGCAATAGTAGAAAAAAGAAAACCGATTATAAAAACGATTGCTAAAATTAGTGAAATAAAAAAGGTTGAAGAATCAAAAGAAGATTTGGGTGTGCGCTTTTCATCTGAAAAAAGCAAACAAAAAAGCAAAAAAAATTTGGCAGTTGAAAAATATAGTGCCGAAGATTGCTTGCTACATCCAAAAAGTGTGCGGAACTTTGAAGATACGAAAGAAAGCCCTGAACAAAATGGGTGGTTGAGTATTGAAAAATGCAAAAAAATTCTTGAGCAAAGCGGTGGAACATATTCCGATGAACAAGTCTTTAGAATACGAAAACTACTTTATAAAATGGGCAATCTCGACTATCAATTATTTACTCAATTTAAAACAAAGTCCCATGAAAAATGTCATCCTGTACGCGAGAGTATCCACAGACGAACAAGCAGCAAAAGGAACAAGCATTCCTTTCCAAAAAGAGCGGCTTGAACAATATTGTTCCATTGGAGGTTATACCATAGCAAAATATTTTGCTGAAGATTATTCCGCTAAAAATTTTGACGACCGACCTGAATTTAGAAAGCTACTTTTATTTATAAAAGCCAACAAAGGACTTGTACAAAAATTATTGGTTTTACGATGGGATAGGTTCAGCAGAAACGCACCCGAAGCATACAATACCATTAACAGACTTGCCAAATTAGGTATTGAAGTAAATGCCATTGAGCAGCCCATTGATTTTAGCGTTCCTGAACAAAAAATGATGCTCTCTTTTTACTTAACTATTCCCGAAGTAGAGAATGACCGCAGAGCCATGAATACCATTAACGGAATGCGTAAAAACAAAAAACAAGGCAGGTTTCTCGGTGTTGCGCCTTTTGGCTATAAGAACGCACGCGATGAACAAGATAGACCCATTTTACTAAAGTCCGAACAAGCTCCATTGGTAAAAAAGGCTTTTGATTTATTTGCAACTGGTAATTATCCGATAGATGCCCTGCGTAAAAAACTAAACCCTGAAGGGCTTAAAATAGGGAAGAATCAATTCTATCGTTTCTTACGCAACCCTGTATATTGCGGCTTAATTGAAATAAAAGCTTACCGTGATGAACCCGAAGAACTTGTACTTGGTATTCACGAGCCAATCATAAGCGAAGATTTATTTTACGAAGTCAAAAGAGTTATTGAGGGCAAAAAAAAATTTACCGCTAAAATTACGAAGGTAAGGGATGAGTTTCCTATGAGAGGCTTTTTGATTTGTAGTTATTGCGGCAGAAATCTTACCGCCAGTTGCTCTCAAGGAAGAAATGACAAATACTATTACTATCACTGCCAAACTTCCTGTAAAGAACGAATTCCTGTAAACGAGATGCACCATTCATTTGAAGCGTGGCTGAACAAAATATCCCTAAAACCCGAAATCGCTGCGCTTCATTTAGCGGTTATGGAAGATGTTTTTAAAGTCAATGAAAAAGACAGGGCTGCGGAAATTGTACGTTTAGAAAATGGTATCAAAAAAAATCTTGAAATGCTGGATAAAGCAACAAAGAAATTAATCAATGACGATATTGACAAAATAGATTTTCAACGAATCAAAGACAATATTCAAAATGAAACAGCAGATTTAAAATCAAAAGTTTTGGAACTAAAAGAAACCGAAAGTGGTTTTATAGAATACATCCGTTTTGGGCTGAAACTGCTCGAAAACTTACCCTATTATTACAATAATACTACCTTAGAAGGTAAACAACAAATGCTTGGTTCAATTTTCCCCGAAAAACTCATTTTTTCTGATAACACTTATCGAACCGCTCAGCCCAGCGAAATCATGGAGCTGCTTTGTAATATTAATGGGGCTTTTAAACAATCAAAAAAAAGAAATGCCACCAACATTGGCAGCATTTCCTCTCGAGTACCCGAAGGGGGACTTGAACCCCCACACCTTTCGGAATACGCCCCTCAAACGTACGTGTCTACCAATTCCACCATCCGGGCAATTATTGTTTCTTTAAATAAGGGATTGCAAAAATAAAATTTTTCTGCTTAGCGCATTGATAATTATTTTTTTAAATCATCCGCTGCATATTCTAAAATGGCTTTGTAATACGCTTCTGCAACTTGTCCAATGCGTGGCGAAGTTGGGATTCCATCTACATTTAACGTTTTATTACTTAGCAATTCGCTTTCACGAATATTGTCTTGATACAAAGCTTCGCCATAAACAAAAGTTCCTTTTATTAAACGAGCCAACATTAAATCGCGCAAATAAACTCCTTTTTCATCCGTTGATAAACTGTTTTTAGTCAAGTATTCTGCATCTTTCGGAAGTGCAATGGGAATACCTAAATCAGTATGAAAATGATTTTCCGTAATTTTTGATAAAGCGATGGAATGCGTTAAATCATCCGTCAAAAGCAAACGCAAAAAAGCAATTTGTTGGTTTTTATTTTCCAACGTTTTTCCTGTGAAACAAGCTCCGGCAAAGGTCATACAAAAATCTTTTTCGGTTGGATTTTTCCATCCGATATTTTTTTCATTTACATTGTAATGCATAATTACGGTCATGTCAGGATGAAAATTATTTATTTTCTTTGCTCTTTCCGCTAAATCAAACGGACTGAAAAAAGCGAAACGTGCTTTTTCATTATTGGTTTCCAATAAAAAGTTTTTTTTCGAACTGCTGATTTTTTTTTCGCGATATTCATTTTCAAGAAGTGGTTTCAAAAACTTTTTTTTCCAATCGAAATAACTCATATCAAAAGCGGTCATTCCTGGAGCTGATTTGGTAAGCATTACCGTTGCTCCTGCTGTTTCTAATTTTTGTTTCAACAACCAAGCAGTTGCAAAAGTTTCATTTCCTTCAATCAATTGAATACTATCTTTTGATGAATCCGAATTCAGTTCCAAATAACGACTTTCGATTTTAGCCATTTGCAATGTTCCGGCAATATGACCGGGATCAATGGCGATTTTTAATCCATTTAATTTTTTTTCATCGCTTGGAAAAAAAGTTGATTTTATTTGTTGAACTGCATTATCAGAAAAAATATTTTTTGAAAAATAATGCGTATTCTTTTCAATTAATATGCGTTGCATTTCTGAATCAGAAACCGTTTTGAAAAGTAATTGTAACGTATCTAATTCGTTCCAATAAACAGTGTATTCGGGAAGTTGAAGTTGTTTGTCTTTGGGATTGGCAAACATCGAAACACCTTTTTCATTTATTGAAAAATAATTTTCGGAAGCACTATTTTTTTCTAAATATTTTTTCGCTTTTGCGATATATTTTTCTGCTAACTTATTTTGTGCGAAAGAAAAATCGATAGAAATAAATAATAAAATAAGTACGAAAAAAATATTTTTTTTCATCTGAAAAACAATTTGCGCTACTTATTTTTTGGAATTAATCAACGAACAAGAGTTACTTTGCCAATATATTGATGCGTAGATCCGAAAACATCTTTTACAATAATTTTCCAAACATAAACATCTTCTTGAGCTATTTTAGCCCCTTTATTGGCATGCCCATCCCAACCTTGGTTAATATTATTAGTATTAAAAATTAAATTTCCCCAGCGATCAAAAATATACATCTTAAAACCATCTGGATCTAAACCAAATCCTTTTGCTATAAACACATCATTCAATCCATCACCATTTGGTGTAAAAGCATTTGGAACATAAATTGCCCAATCAGGCTGTATAACTAAACAATATTCATTAGATGCAAAACACGAATCAGCGTTCATTACTGTCAGTGTAATACAGAATCTTCCTGTATCTTGATAGGTATGCGTAGGATTTTGAAGATTGGAGGTATCTGCTCCCAATTCAGTCGCTAAAGGATCTCCGAAATTCCACTGCCAACTCACAGCACCAACAGACAAATCAGTAAATGAAATTGTTGGTTGTAAAATATTTGTTGTGTTAGGAGAATAACTGAAATTAGCCACTGGTAAAGGATTGGCAGTAATAGTATAAAGCCCATTGTAAGTACTTACACAACCTTTATCAGAAGTTTCTTGCAAACCAATATTATAGCTTCCAGTTGTGGTATAACAATAAGTTGTATCTCTTGATGTAGAAGTTTGTCCGTTTCCAAAATTCCATTCCCAATGAACAATACTACCACTACTTATAGAAGAGCTATCCATAAAATGAATACAAACTGGTGTACATCCCGATTTTTTATTTGTTGTAAAATTTATTACCGGACTTGGATAAACACCAACGGTTAGTGTGTCTGTTGCAGTTCCGCAAGCGTCTTTTACTGTTAAGGTATAAGTGGTTGTAGTATTTATAGTTGCATTTACTTTTGATGAGGTACTATTACTTAGCCCAGTTGTAGGTGTCCAGCTATATGTATATGGAGCGCTACCTCCCGTAACAACAGATTTAAGAGAATCCTTCCCTCCAACACAAACTCCAGCAAGTGCAGCATTAGTGCTCACACTTAATGGTGTTATTACTTGAACGGTAACATCAACAGGCGCAGCTTTACAACCATTACTATCAATGGAAGTTACGG
>DATLTG010000482.1:0-4727 GCA_035533735.1 Bacteroidia bacterium | reverse complement strand
ACAAAACAGAAAATGTTTTTCCTAATTGCTCTTGATAAAATTGATGCTGTTTTTTAGCAGATAAAATCCGAAGCATTTTATTGCGTTGTTTACGAACCGAAATCGGAACCACTTCATTCATTTTTATGGCATCGGTATTATCTCTTTCGGAATAAGTAAAAACGTGTAAATAAGAAATCGGCAAAGTATTCAAAAAATTATAGGTTTCCATAAAATGTTCGTCTGTTTCGCCCGGAAATCCCACAATAACATCCACTCCAATACAACAGTGCGGCATCAGCGATTTTATTTTTTCAACACGTTCCACATACAATTCGCGCAAATATCTTCTGCGCATTTTTTTCAAAATTTCGTTGGATCCGGATTGCAATGGAATGTGAAAATGAGGCACAAAATGTTTGGAAGCAGCTACCAATTCTATGATTTCATCTTTCAATAAATTGGGTTCAATAGATGAAATACGAATGCGTTCAATGCCTTCAATTTTATCTAATTCTTTCGCTAAATCAAAAAAAGTTTTTGGAGAAGTTGAAAAATTATTTTTTCCGAAATCACCTATATTTACACCTGTCAGCACAATTTCCTTCACGCCACTTTTAGTAATTTCTTTGGCATTTTTCACTACGTTTTCAATACTGTCGCTGCGACTATTTCCTCTTGCCAAAGGAATAGTACAAAATGAGCAATTATAATCACAACCATCTTGCACTTTTAAAAACGAACGCGTCCGATCGCCAAGCGAATAAGACGCTTTAAAAGAATTTACATCATCAATATCGCAAGAATAAATGGCGGCAAATTCATTTTTAGTAGTATTTTCAATGTATTTGAGCGCATTAAATTTTTCGGAAGCTCCCAACACCAAATCCACGCCTTTTATTTTAGAAACTTGTTCGGGTTTTAGCTGCGCATAACAACCAGTAATAACTATAAATGCATCCGGAACTTTTGCTAATGCAGCATTTACAATTTGGCGACATTCACGATCGGCATTTTCGGTAACGGAACATGTATTGATTACATAAATATCTGCAGCTTCTTTAAAATCAACTTTTGTGTAACCATTTTTTTCAAAATCGCGTGCAATGGAAGATGTTTCGGAGTAATTTAATTTACAACCAAGTGTGTGGAAAGCTACTTTTTTTTCTGCGCTCATGAGCGGCAAATTTAAGTATTTTTCAAAGATGGTTTTGTTAATTTATCTTTGAATGTTTTAGAATACGATTTAAACTAAAATTTATTTCAAATAATTAAAATCGTGATTCTTTTTAATATTTTGAAGGGTTTCAAAAATAAGTTTTATTACATTTTCCACATCATCTTTATGAACACTTTCAACAGTAGTGTGCATGTAACGCAGAGGCAATGAAATTAATGCAGAAGCAACTCCGCCAATAGAATAAGCAAAAGCATCAGTATCCGTTCCTGTTGCTCTGGAAGCTGCTGCGCGCTGAAATGGAATATTTTTTTTCTTAGCTGTATCAATAACTAATTTCAATAAATTATTTTGAACAGCCGGTCCATAAGTAAGTACAGGTCCTTTTCCGCAATATAAATCTCCACTGGCAATTTTATTTAACATTGGAGTTTGTGTATCATGACAAACATCAGTAACAATAGCTACATTTGGTTTTATTCGTTGTGTAATCATTTCGGCTCCACGTAAACCCACTTCTTCTTGAACAGAATTAGAAATATACAATCCGAAAGGCAATTTAATTTTCTTTTCGTGCAAAAGACGCGCTACTTCAGCAATCATAAAACCACCCATTCTGTTATCCAACGCGCGTCCTACATAATAGCGATCATTCAAAACCATAAATGTATCTTCATAAGTAATTACACAACCCACGTGAACGCCCAATGCTTCCACTTCTTTATCGGTAACACATCCGCAATCTAAAAAAATATTCTTCAACGTTGGTCCTTCTTCTTTTGAAGCATCGCGCGTATGAATGGCGGGCCAACCGAAAACGGCTTTCACAATTCCTTTTTCTGTATGAATATTTACACGTTTTGAAGGTGCAATTTGATGATCAGAACCACCGTTTCTGCGAACGTATATAAAACCATCTTTGGTAATGTAATGCACAAACCAAGAAATTTCATCTGCATGCGCTTCAATCACTACTTTATATTCAGCTTTCGGATTAATAACACCTACTGCTGTTCCGTAAGTATCTACAAAATGTTCATCTATATAAGGAGAAATATAACTCAACCAAAGTTTTTGTCCTTCAGTTTCAAAGCCTGTTGGCGAAGCATTATTCAAATATTTTTCTAAAAAGATATGCGATTTTGCATTTAATATAGAAACGGATTTTGCTGTTTTTTTTGCCATGAGATGTGTGTTAAATTTTGAATGAATGGCAAAGGTAAAAAAAGAATGAATAGTAAGCGTCTTTCAACAGAATTAATCGCTCAAATCCATATCAGTAGTATCTTTAGTTTCGCTGAGGACATTTAATAAATTTTTCGCTCCATTAATACACCAGTTCACGTGATTACTCAAAACAATAATAGTACTTTTATCGCTCAATCTACGAATAAAAACACAGTTGTAACCGTGCCACCAACCGCTGTGAAAAACCACTTTTCCTTCGTCTGTTTTTAAAATTCGCCAACCGAAGCCATAATTTTTATCTCCTCTAAACTCTTTACTATAAGGCTGAAAAGCTTCTTCTAAAGTAGATTGTTTCAGCAATTTATTGGTGTATAATGCTTGATCCCACTTAAACAAATCGCCTAAATCAGAATAAATGCCTTTGTCGCCCACTACTCCATCTAAATAATCAAAACCTGACTTCCGTCCATTTCTATCATAACCGGTTGTTTCATTTGGAATTAGCGTATCGTTCGGTAAATTAAAAACCATTGTATTGTTCATGTGTAGTGGTTCGAAAACATTTTTTTTCATAAAATCAGCAAACGGCATTCCCGAAACTTGTTCCACAATAGCCGCCAACATACAATAACCTGTATTGCTATATTGGTAGCGATGGTTGGGTTTAAAATATTTTTCGGGTTTGTATTGCTCCATTATATGAATCACATCCATATTCGAAATATATTCTGTTCGACTTTTGCAATACGCATCGCAGAAATACATATAATTAGGTAAACCTGAACGATGCGTCAGTAACATTTTAATGGTAATTCCTTTATAGGGAAAATCGGGAAAAAATTTCTGAATAGTATCTGAATAATCTAATTTTCCGCGTTCTTTCAACATCATTATGGCAACAGCGGTAAATTGCTTGGAAACAGAACCTAATTGAAAATCAGATTTCAGTGTCAGTGAATCTTTTGTTTTACGATTAGCAATGCCAAATGAATTTTCGTAAATTATCTGTCCTTCTTGCGCTACTAAAACATCTCCGTTAAAACGATTCTTTTCAGCAAGTTTTGTAAAAAACGAATCTATTTGGTGCGCTTTGTCTTTCGCATCTAATTTTTGTAATAACAAACTAACAGTATCTTTTGGCTGAGCAGCAACTACATTTGTAATCGGACTATAATTGTCAACCGATTGTTGCACACTTTCCCTTGGATTACAAGAATAAACAAGCGCAAAAACACCAATGATGATATATGCTTTCTGCATTTCTTATTTTTTGAATTGGGCAAAAATGCACATTTCATCGGACAATTAAAAATGTTTTGAAAACAATTATAAACAAGCGGCTTTTGATAAATATCAAAATATCTCTAAAAAATAAATCCATTTTATTGAAAAAATAATTCAAAAGCCTTCCTAAAAAAGTTTAATTTTCTTCTTCTTCTCTAAAATAGAACAAAAAGCAGAAGACATTTTCACTTAAGGGAGGTTCTATAAATACATTTCTTTCAAAAAACAAAAATAAAAAATAAGATGCAAGACTTACTTTTTTTATAATAGCCTTTGCTATTTCAAAAAAATATAACGCTTCAGATTGTCTGTTGTTTTTGTTCCCATTGAGTTTCCATCGTTTCTCATACACTGCTTCAAACTTTCTTTACATTATCCAGATAGTGTTACAAAATTTTTCATTGTCTATAAAAAACGATAGAAATTTTGATACGAATGTATTTATAGAACCTCCCTTAACCATACAGTCATACTTCCTCGTTGTTTTAAAGATTCATTATAACTTGACCAATTTAAAATCTTAATATTTATCTTTTGGCTTAGATTGCAGTTGTAAATAAATTATTCGTTTCGTTCAGGATGATAAAAAATTATTTTTTTGCAAGCTCTGTAATCGCTTTCGCCATTGAATCCCACTGAAAACGTTTTTTTTCTTGGGCTGCATTTACAGAAAATTCTTGTTCACGATTGTTGTTGTAAAAATCAAGTAAAGCTTCGGCAATATCATTGGGTTTTGAAGAAGTTACATAACCTACTTTATTATGCGGAACAATTTCAGACAATCCGCCAACATCGGTTACTAACATTGGTCGTTCAAACTGATACGCAATTTGTGTAACACCACTTTGAGTAGCGGTTTTATAAGGTTGCACCACTATATCGGCAGCACTGAAATAATATTTTACATCTTCAGAAGGAATGTATTCCGTTTTTAAAATAAGTCGATTTTGTAAATTATATTTTTGAATAATTTCTTCGTAAAAAGATTTGTCTTCGTAATATTCTCCGGCAATAATTAATTTAATATTTAATTGTTTCAAACGCTCATCTGCCAATGTTTCCAAAAGTAAATCCAAGCCTTTGTACTTACGAATAAATC
>DATLTG010000481.1:0-2388 GCA_035533735.1 Bacteroidia bacterium | reverse complement strand
TACGAATATCCAAGCGAAAGAAATGGTTTGATTTACAAATTAAACAGTAAAATAATATATAAAAATGGTGAAATGATTCACAAAAAATATTATGGAAAGAATGGACAACTTACTCAAACTTATGACAAAACTGACTCAAACTATGTTGATGCTGATTGGTATAACGATAATCAAAAACGAAATGAAGAAACATATATGTCAGGAGGAATTGAAGTTGACAAACGTTGGTGGAGCAATGGTCATCTAATATTAAAACAAACTATAAAAGATTCATTATTGGTAAATCTTGAATGTAATGACACTAATGGAACTTCAATAAATATTGGCACTTTCAAAAATGGCAATGGCATTTTATTAAATAATGATGAAATATGGCTTGACTTTAGCGACTTGGGGTATTATAATTTTAAGAAGGTGAATGAAAGTTCTACCTATAAAAATGGAAGACAAAATGGATTGTCAATTACGTATTTCAAATATCCAAATGATACTTCAGGTATATCCTATTATAAAAATGACACACTTAATGGCAGATACATTGAATATTACCCAAATCATAAAAAGAAAGCAACAGGCTTTTATAAAAAAGGGATTGAAAACGGAGTTAAAAGAGAATACAATGAATCAGGAGTTTTGGTAAAAGAAATTACTTATGTGAATGGCGATGAGGTTAAACAAAAAAATATAATGCAACACAAAGTGGTAGTGGATGATAAAAAAAGAATCGCAGTTATTAATTCATTTTTAAATTCACTAAAAACAAATTACAATCCTGACAGTGTTCGGTTCAAATATTACGACCCTAAAATACTTGCACTTCTTTACAGTAAATATTTACCCTATAGTAAGGCTGATATTTATGATTCACATATACACGATTTAACCTCCTCTAATAATTCTGATACAAATCAACACGATTCAATTATTACAAATACTGATTCAGCTGGGCTTTATTATCAGCAGCTATACGATTTAAAACTTGAAAATCATTATACTGGACAACTAAGCGAAATTATAAAAATAGATAAATATGTTATATTGAATTATAATATAGCAAAAATGAAATATCCGAATCTTGAGTCTTGTGATGCAAGTTCGTTTAGTTCAGATAACCCCGCTTATTATTCAACAAAAGATATTTATGTTATTGTTTTATTTGAGAATCCTCGTACTTATAGCTTCATTTTAATGCGAGGCGATAAGATACAAGACTTAGGTATTCTCAGCCAACATACTCCAAATCTTATCGGTTTTATTATAGAACCAGGGGATTATGGATACACTTATAAAGACCCTTTTTGGGATGAAGATTTTAAAATACCTTTGATTTTAAAAAAGAAGGATATTCCAAAATAATTGGAAAGGTAACCTTTACGTAACGTTATTTTTGGGAAACAGATGCAGGATTAAATAAGTAATCATTTTGAAAAAAAATATTTTCACTTTTCTTTTTTGTTTCGGGTTTTGTTGTTTTGTGAAAGCGCAAATAATTAAAACAACTAACGGAAAATATTACGCAGACGGACATGGAGGACAAGTGTATTTGCCTCAAGGCGATATTTCTTTTGCTGATGAAGTAGTTGCCTATCACAAAGGAAATCCGGCTCCAATTAAAAGTGCCTGCGATTCTTCTCAAGCTTTGGGAGCGCCTAATTTTAATGGACAACCAGTAGGTTTTGTTTCTTTAGGTTGTGGCGGAGAACTAATTTTAAAATTTACCGATAATGCTTTAACGGATATTCCGGGTCCGGATTTGTATGTTTTTGAAGTGGGGAAATTTATTGAAGCTACTGAAGTGTATGTTTCAAAAGACGACAAAACTTGGATTGATGTCGGCAGAATTGAAGGCGGAAAAGCAGAAATGGATATTGGCGATTATGTGAATCCGGGAGATTTTTTTTATTACTTAAAGCTGAAAGATTTAAAAACGCAATGTGGCGGAAATTGGCCAGGTGCTGATATTGATGCCGTTGCTGCTATTGGATGTGCCGAAAAAATTTCGTTAAATACAAAATTACTTTTCAATATAAATTCTGCGGAATTAACACCTTTTGCCATTCAACAATTGGATTCTGTTGCTAATAAAATAGATTTGTACAAAAAAGCTGCTGTAACAATACAAGGTTTTACAGACAGTACCGGAACTAAATTACTTAATCAAACGCTTTCAGAAAATAGAGCAAAAGCAGTGAAAGATTATTTGCGTAATAAAGTTAAAAACAGAAAAACGAAATTTGTTTCGCGTGGTTATGCCGATTTATTTCCGGTTGCTGATAATAAAACTTCTGCTGGACAAGAAAAAAATAGAAGAGTGGAAGTACTTATTTTACCGGATTGATAGTTTCAATTTCAATCGTCTTACTTTTGTCATTCCGTACTTGATGCGGA
>DATLTG010000480.1:0-2011 GCA_035533735.1 Bacteroidia bacterium | reverse complement strand
ATTTTCAGAATAAATAAATTCTTCCACAGGCAATCCTAATTCTATTTCATAAACGCCCGGTTTATTAATATGTCCGCAAGCTGAAATTAATTTAGTACCTGTACTTTTTCCGATACCAATTTTAGCATATTCATCTCCAGTCATATTTATGATATGCGGAACAGCTGCAATTGTTTCCACATTATTTACCACCGTTGGACAACCCCAAACTCCCGAAATAGCAGGAAAAGGAGGTTTCATTCTCGGGTTTCCTCTTTTACCTTCCAGCGATTCCAATAAAGCCGTTTCTTCTCCACAGATATAAGCACCTGCGCCAGGATGAACATATAAATCCAATGAATAATCAGTACCTAAAATATTTTTTCCGAGAAATCCAGCAGCATAAACTTCAGCAATCGCTTTTTCAAGGATGTGGTATTGGTGCATCATTTCGCCACGAATATAGATATACGCAGTGTTCGCGCCCAACGCATAACTGGAAACAATCATTCCTTCCACCAATGAATGTGGAATATGTTGCATTAAAAAACGATCTTTAAAAGTTCCGGGTTCACTTTCATCGGCATTGCAAACAAGATAACGTGGATTACCTGATTTTTTATCAATGAAACTCCATTTCAATCCAGTCGGAAAACCAGCTCCACCTCTACCTCTCAATCCTGATTTTTTTACTTCTTCCACCACTGCATCTGGAGTCATCGTTTTCAAAACCTTTTCTACTGCAGCATATCCGCCTTTTTGGCGATAAACTTCAAACGTATTGATATTCGGAACGTTGAGGTGTTCTAATAAAATTTGTTTGCCCATAGTTTATTTGTTGTGAGCGGTTATTTTTTCTTTCGCCCAATGCGAAATACTTTCTTTTGTATTGTTTTTATAATCTGTCAAAATGTTATCAACGCTTTCGCAAGTAAGGTTTTCATGATATTTTTCTCCGATTTGCATCATCGGTGCTGTTCCGCAAGAAGCCAAACACTCAACGGTTTTTAATGTAAACATTCCGTCTTTAGTGGTTTCGCCTGTTTTTATTTGCAATGTTTTCTCGATGTGTTTTACAATATCTTCCGCTCCCATCAACCAACATGGTCCGGTGCGACATACTTCAATCACACATTTACCAACAGGTTTTAAATTATACATCGAATAAAAGGAAGCCACTTCGTACACTTCAACCGGTAAAATATTCAAGATAGATGCTACATAATCCATTACTTCTGGACTTAACCATCCGTCAAATTCCGCTTGCGCGAGATGTAAAATGGGCAACAAAGCCGATTTGTGTTTTCCTTCTGGATAACGCTGCATGATTTTATGACACAAGTTCAGCGCGTCTTCCGAAAATTTTATTTGTTTGTTTGTACTCACAGAAAATTATTTTTTTAATCGTAAATTATTTAGTTGCTTTTAAAGATAAGTTCCATGTCGCTTACAAAAGTATAAATTTTTCCAAAATACTGATAGTTCATAGAAGGACTTGGTAAAATATCGAATTTATTTTCATACCGCACTCCAAATTTTTTGGATGGAAAATAGCTGAAAGAAATCCCTAAAAAGGGATTAATTGTATTATAAAAACTATCCTTTTGATAATCAGAAATAGCATGTGTGTCATATATATTTAAAGCCGTCAGACCAGTACCTCCTTCAACATCCTGAGAGGTATTGGATTTTATTAAATAATCAATTCCTGTATTAACACCAATTTGAACTTTCGAAAAACATTTATTTACCTCGACAGATAAGCAAAGTTGCTTAAAATTTATATCTGTAGTAAGGGTTACATTTTCGTAATAATATTGATCATAAATAGATGTTTTTATTCCTGTAAAGGAAATATTTTGAAAGGAAATATTTGAATTGAAAATAAAATTATTCTTTAGCTCTTTTGATATTCCGCAGCCAAATTTATACCCGATTGGATTTTTACTAATCTTTACTTTGTTTGAATAATATGTGGATAATGAAGTACCACCAAATAACTGAATATGTAAACTGTCGTTTTTACTTGCAA
>DATLTG010000479.1:0-14702 GCA_035533735.1 Bacteroidia bacterium | reverse complement strand
ATGTATTCTCTTAATCGTGCAGTAGCCCATTGGCGAAATTTTGTTCCCTGTTGGCTTTTTACTCGGTAACCTACTGAAATTATTACGTCAAGGTTGTAGTAATTGGTGGGTTTAGTAGAAAAATCGGAATTTCCGATTTTTCTCATAGATTGCTCATTATCAAGCTCTTTTTCTTCGTAAATATTTAAAATATGCTCATTTATAGTAGAACGTGATTTTTGAAAAAGTTCAGCCATTTGGTCAATGGTTAGCCAAACGGTTTCATCTTCTAAACGGGTTTCAATTTTTGTATTGCCGTCTTCGGTTTGGTAAATAATTATTTTTGTGTTTTCCATTTTTACTTTTCGGTTTTGTTTATGTGAGCAATAAACTTGGAAAGTTCAATTCCTATTTCTGTCAATTCATTATTGTTGGTATTTCGCCCTGTGGCATCATAGCCAATGTCTTCGGCTATTGCCATAAAAATTAGGTAGTCGTCTAATGCGGTTTGTTTTGCTAAAAAATATTTTTCGGTTAGTTCTTCTTTGAACAAATTTACTTTATCGGTAAATGCAGATTGCACAGCCGATTTTTCGCTTAATGCATATATCTCCTTTAAGAGTTCGTCATTAGGTTTGGATTCCCAATCTGAAAGGTTGTAAAATCGTGCAATGTTTTTTATTGCAATTCTCCTTGCACTTTGCCTGTCTGCCTCTGAAATAAATATTTTCATGTCTAATTATTTTTTACAAAAGTATGAATTGTCTGTTCGTTTTTTGCAATCAGCTCCAAATTGTCGCTGTCGTTGTCATACGGTTGCAGCTAACGTTGTTGTGTATGATTAGTGGCGTGTTTAAGCACCTAATTTAGCAAATAAAAACCTAATAGAAAATCCGCGAGGATTTTCGTAAGTAGGCGAGAACTAGCCATTAATTATACACGGTGTTACCTGCCGTTTTTATTCCTTACGTTTAAGTAAAGTTAATAATTTCCGATTAAATTCTTTTGTTCCAATTCCAAGGACTGAAAAAAATTCCGTGTCAAAATTTTCAACTGTTACAACCGCTTGTTTTATTATTTTAATTCCTTTTTCTGTTAATTCTACCGTTTTTGCTCTGGTGTCAGTTGAATGTTCTTGTCTTTGCAATAGTTGTTTTTTTTGCAAAGTCCTTAAAACCGTTGAAGTTGTCATTGGGTCAATCTTTGTATGAGTTGAAAGCAATATTTGCGTTACTTCTTCTTTTTTTAGTGTTAGCCAATGAATACTTGCCATTAAAACGAATTGCGAATGAGTTAATCCGTATTTTTTTAATGCTTTTTTAATTTCTCTTTGCCATAAGTTCGTTACTTGCCATAATAAAAAACCCGAACTGTCTTCTGGTTTTTCTACGCTGAAAGTGTTATTGTCCGTTTTCATTTGCTAACATTTTTGACATAATTAAATTAAAATCGCTCTCGTTTATCTCAAAGAAACCAAAACGAAATGGAAATCCCCAAGACTTTTTATTTTTGATAAATTCAAGATTTTCAATTAAAGGTAAAATGGAAATCTCTTTGCATTTATAAAACTTCATATTTCGTCTGAATGGTTCAAAATTTTCGGTCATTTTAAACTGATATACGTCTTTGTCATTAGCTTGACCAATTGCTGTAAACGATTGTAACTTTTCAGTTCCTTCCATTTTGAATTTTGGCGAATAGACGATTATCCAATCTTCATTATTCATTCGCTTTAGTGGTGCTTCTTTTCCGTGACAGACCTGAATAAAATTTCCGTTTACACCACGCATTGTGTGTTCTTTGGAAATTACAGCAATCCAATATTTCTGATTTTTCATAGCTGGCTTGCAGTTTCAATCTGTTTTTGCATATCTGATGGTAATGCCTCCGCTATTTTCTTTGCAACAAGTTTTACCCATAAAAAGCCTAAAATTCCTTTGACTGTAATTGTGTTCGTGATTTCAAGTCCTTCAGGTGTTTCTTTAAATTCGTGTCTGTCGTACATTTTTGCCAATGGAAAATTTGTTACGTCCAAAAACATTACATTTTCGACTGTTTCAAGAAGTTGCACTTTTACATCTGGACCACCTTTTGGTCTTAATTTAAAGTGATTACCTTTTTCAAATTTGCCTTCTAATTTTGCAAATTCAATTCCTTCGTCCCAAGTATGCCAATTGTTGACATCTGCGAAGAGTTTCCATATTTGTTCTTTAGTAACTTTATCAGTTACGATTGAGTGAGTTCTTGTCCACATTTTGATTATAGATTAAAAATATGTGCAAATATAATAAGTGCACATATAATAATCAAATTTATTTTAATTAAAAAAATGTTTCTCGTTAAGAATGCGGTTTGTTTAAATGGCAGGTAACTTGTGTATATGTATGACGCTATCATACAAAGCCAACCGAAATCGGTTAGATTTGTAGCACAAACACCGTACTTTTTGCAAATTCAAAAGTATAAATTTTTCATTCATAAATCATCAATTGGAGATTTAATATTTTGTAAACTTTTTGTGCTAACGTGTGTATAAATTTCGGTTGTTCTGCTACTTAAGTGTCCTAATAATTCCTGTATATAACGCAAGTCAGTTCCATTTTCTAATAAATGCGTAGCATAACTATGGCGCAACCAGTGAAGTGTAACAGGCTTGTTCATTTTCGCTAAAATAACACTTTTTTTAAAACGAGTTCTAAACTTCTTTCCGAATATTTTTGAGATGGAATTTGGCCTTCAAACAAATAAACATTAGCTCGATAATTGAGATAATACACTCTTGCCGACATCCACAATCTACATGAAATGGGTAGATTTTTTTATTGCAAAAATTCCATCTTTCTAAACAAAAGTGTTACTTGTTGGACACATTATTTTATTAGGGTTCTTTATCATCAATGCATTTTCTATACGGCTGAGCGAGCACCAATCTATTAAAAAATTCTACAAACGTTTTTGGTGGTTTTTCTTTGCGGAATATTTGGTGTATATGGTGGCATATATAGCGTAAGAATAAATGCAGATGGCTGTTATTTTTTTTTCGTTCAAACAAAACTAAGAAAAGATTTCAGAAAAAATTCGAAATAAATTTTTTGAAGTGGGCTTTTATTTCGGTAGAATTTTTTGAAACGATGTTGGTAACGGCAAATTGTAAAAGGGTTCCGAATAAATTTTTTATTGAATTAGCTTTAGTTCCTACTAAAATTTTTTTGGTGAGATAGCCTGTACTCAAACCGATGAGGTCGTTTAAAATGTTGTTTTTTATTTCAGGAGTTTGTGTTAATTCCTGAAAAGTGCTTATTATAAGGTTGAGGGGTTTTAAACTTTGGTAAGTGATGTGAAATTGTTCTTTTAGCAAAAGCAATTCATCTGCTTGTTTTTTTTGCAGAAGTAGAATCGCATCGTTTAAATTATCGTTGGCTGTTTTCGCTTTCATTTTATTTTTTCTTTCATCATTTGTGAGATGATTGCATTGTTGATTGGTTTTTTTATCCAAACATTTTTAAACAAATGAAGTGTGAATGCAACGATTGCATAAAAGCCTCCGACAATAAAAAATCCGTAGAAGGAGCTTCCCAATAATTTTCCAATCCAAAATGCGATACCAATATTAATTGCAATAATCGCCAATGTAGCGGCAATGATAATTGCTAATTGCGCAATTAAGGTTGATATTACATCAGCCGATTTATCTATCGCTTTTAATTGTAGTAATTCTAAAGTCGTTTTACTGTAATCTTCTGCTTTTTCAAAAAGCAATTCTATTTCTGCTGCTTTGTCGATCATAAATGATTTTTTAAAAGGACTTTATTTTGAAATCCTTATTTATCAAAAACATGTTTTAGGCAGTTGTATTTTCAACTTCCTTTTTTGTTTTTGAAACAAGGTCGTCTGTTTTGTCCGTTACTTGTTCAAATTTTTCGGAAAGTACGTTACAGAATTCGTCAAACTTCCCTTTTAGCTCTTCAGCATAGTCGTTTCCTTTATCTGCAATTTTTTTTCTTGTTTTAGAGCCTTTGTCGGGTGCAAATAAAATTCCTAATGTTGCCCCTGCAGTAATTCCTGCTAATACGCCCAATAATACTTTTCCTGAACTCATGATTTTTGTTTTTATATGTTTAACTGATTTTATTAAATTTTTTTTTCCTGCAATAACTCTTAGCAACACAGCAATATTTATTTAAAACCTATTTTTAGGTGGTTGTGTTTTCAACTTTCTTATTTGTTTCGTGATGTTTCTTTTTTGTTTTTGAAACAAGGTCATCTGTTTCATCTTTTACTTGATAAAACTTTTCGGAAAGTACGTTACGGAAGTCGTCAAACTTCCCTTTTAGCTCTTCAGCATAGTCGTTTCCTTTATCGGCAATTTTTTTTCTTGTTTTGGAGCCTTTGTCGGGTGCAAATAAAATTCCTAATGTTGCTTCTGCGGCAATTCCTGCCAATACGCCTAATAATATTTTTCCTGAACTCATGATTTTTGTTTTTTTTAATGTTTAACAGATTTTATTTTAAATTTTTTTTCCTGAAATAACTCTTAGCAACACAGCAATAATTGCTATGACAAGTAGTATATGTATGACTCCACCTAACCCGTAGGCGAAAAATCCGATTGCCCAACTAATGAGCAGTACTAGTGCGATGACGTAAAGTAAGTTTCCCATGTTATTTATTTTTTGTTATAGATTTTTATTGCGTTTATTTTTCTTTTATGGTTTACGCTTGCAATGTCAAGCGAATGAGATTCTTCCACTGATATTTCGTTTATCGTTAATGCTGCCAGATGCTCGTAAAATTTTTGTAGCACATTTAATTCGTTTTCGCTGATTTCTTCCACAGATACAAGACGGTTGCTTGCCAATTCTTGTGCTACTATAAGTTCGTTTAATTTTAAGTGGACTGCAATGGAATCTTTATTTTGACTTCGCTGAATCAGAAATACCATTAGAAAAGTTATGATAGTTGTTCCTGTATTGATGACTAATTGCCAAGTGTCAGAAAATTTAAAAAAAGGTCCTGATACAATCCAAATGATGATTACAAAAAATGCGATTATAAAAGCGGCTGTGCTGCCTGTAGCTTTTGCTACAGCCGAAGATATTTTTTCAAATTCAGATTTATTTTTCTTTTTATTTGTCATTGTTAATTATCCGTTTAGCCGAATTTATTACGCTGCAAAGATGAGTTCATTATTTTGGTAAGGTGTTACATAATTAGTTGAAAAAACTACATAATTCACACATTTTAAAATGTGCGGTGTCTTTTTTGTTGGAGAGACTTTAAAAAAGAAAGTCTTGTAATTTTTTGTGTAGCTGCAGTTCAAACATCAAAAAGTGAAACGAACGAAAATACTTTAATTTACTACTATTTCGCCTATTTTTTATTTATATCGTTGGGCACAAATCTTTTGTAAATATATTCGCTTACAAAGCAAACAAAGATGATTGAAATTGCTAAAATAACACCAAGCAGGTTTGCTGTATATTGTTGTACAATCAAAATTAGTAATGCAGCTAATCCTAAAATAAAACCAGTTAAAGGAATCTTTTTATTTCCATTAATAGTCTTTGATAATTTAAAGCCGGTATAATTTACAGATGTAAAAATCAATATAAAACCAACGCTGCCAGCTGTAGAAATACTTTCTAACTTCATCGCATTAACAAGAACTAAGGTTAGGACGGTTGTAATCATTAATCCAACAGGATGATTCCACAATAAATAAGTTAACTGGTGTGGAAGCTGTTCATCCTCAGCAATTTCATAGCTCACTCGGCTCGCGCCATACAAAGAGGCATTTATTGCCGAAAAGGTTGAGATTAAAGCAGCAATAGTTATAATCGTAAAACCAATTTCCCCGACCATTGGTTTTGCAGCTTCTGCCAATACATAATCCTGCGCAGCGGCAATTTTATTGAAAGGCAAAGATCCGACAGTTACAGCAGCTATAATGATGTAAAGAAAAATCACAAAAATGACGGAATAATAATATGCTTTCGGAATGTTTTTTTTTGGATTTTCAATATCAGGAACGGCATTAGCGATGAGTTCAAATCCTTCATAAGCCACAAAAATGACCATTCCGCCAGTAATTAGATTAATTGTGCTCTCCCAGTTTTTAGGCGATAATTGTGAGAAGTTTGGATTTCCGAATAAGCCATAAATTCCAATTCCTACGAATGCAAGCAGAATTAATAGTTTAATAACTACTGCATAGGTCTCGATTTCTCCAACAATTTTAATGCTATAGTAATTTATGGCTGTGGCAATAATAATTACCCCACTTGCATAAACATGAAAACTTACCGATTTGCTGTTAAATAGATGAAATAAGTTGGGTGCATAAGAACCAAAAGCAGAGGCATAAAGCGACAACATGATGATATAGCTTATCCACAGTAAATTGTTTATGCCACCGCTAAAAACCGATTTACCAAAACCCTTATTGATAAACTTAACTGTTCCTCCTCTGTCAGGAAAAGTGAGCGATAAATTCACATAACTATAGGAGGTAATTAATGCTAAAATACCAGCCAATAGAAATGCAATCGGAGTTCCTCCTTTGGCCAAGGAAACAGCCAGTCCTAAAACAGCAAAAATTCCACCGCCAACCATTCCACCGATTCCGATAGCCATTGCTTCTTTTAGTCCTATTTTTTTATTCATTTATTTCGGCATTTATTTTCCTCTCAAAAGCATTCCAAAATTTGTAACGTTATGTAGAGAAATGAATCAAGTTATTGTGAATTTTATAATTACACGCAACTTGTTTCGTATGTATGATTTGTTTTCTTTCGTTCAAACAAAACTACGAATGATTTCAGAAGTTTTCTGAAATAAAATTTTTGGAGTAGGCTTTTATTTCGTCTCTAACTTGTCGGAAATGAGTATTTATTTCTTCTTCTGAACCAATTGTTTTGGAAGGATCTGGAAAATTTTGATGCACTTTTTTTGCGCGTGAAGGAAAATATGGACAGCGTTCTTTTGCGTTATCACAAACGGTTATTATAAAATCAAAGTCGATGTTTACATATTCGTTTACATTATTGGAAGTATGATTTGAAATGTCTATTCCATCTTCTTTCATTATAGCAACTGTTTTTTTGTTTACACCGTGAGTTTCAACACCAGCGCTGTAAATTTCTGCTTTTCCGTTTGCAAAATATCGTAAATAAGCTTCTGCTATTTGGCTGCGACAACTATTTCCTGTACAAAGCACTAATATCTTTTTCATTTTTTTTCTGATAATAATTTGGATAATATTTTTTTCGGAGTCGGAAAGCCACATTAACCAATAAAATTAAAGCAGGCACTTCCACTAAGGGACCAATTACTCCTGTAAAAGCAGCTCCACTATTAATTCCAAAAACACCAATCGCAACAGCAATAGCTAATTCGAAATTATTTCCAGTGGCTGTAAAAGCAATGGCTGTATTTTTAGAATAATCAGCACCTAATTTTTTTCCGATAAAAAAACTTAACAAAAACATAATGCTAAAATATAACACTAACGGAACGGCAATTTTTAACACATCAAATGGAATAGTAACAATTAATTTTCCTTTTAAACTAAACATTAACATAATTGTAAAAAGCAATGCTATCAATGTAATTGGAGAAATAAATGGAATAAATTTTTGGTTAAACCATTCTAATCCTTTCTGTTTAATTAATACAAAGCGACTAATGATTCCGGCAGAAAAAGGAATGCCTAAATAAATTAAAACACTTTTGGCAATTTGCACAATGGTAATGTGAATAGCAATACTTTTTACTCCAAAAAATGGAGGCAAAACAGAAATAAATAAATAGGCATAAAAGCTATAAAACAGAATTTGAAAAATGCTGTTTAAGGCAACTAATCCGGCTGCGTATTCTCTGTTTCCTTCCGCTAATTCGTTCCAAACAATAACCATTGCAATGCAACGTGCAATGCCAATTAATATCAATCCAATCATATATTGCGGCTGGTTTCGAAAAAACAAAATTGCTAAAAAAAACATCAGCAAAGGACCAATTATCCAATTCAATAAAAGCGATGCACCTAAGATTTTCGGGCTCTTAAAAACTTCGCCCATTTTTTCGTAACGCACTTTTGCCAAAGGCGGATACATCATTAAAATCAAGCCAATTGCTAAAGGAATATTGGTTGTTCCGCTCGAAAATAAATTGATTGCGTCCGCAGCGTGTGGATAAAAATAGCCAATGGCAATGCCAATAAACATGGCTAAAAAAATCCAAAGAGTTAAAAATCGGTCTAAAAAGCTGAGCTTTTTTCTTTCAGCCGCTGGGGCACAATCATTTGCTGTCATAGAATAATATTTTTAGCAGCAGCCACCACCTGGTTTACAAGAGTTTTGAGTATTCATTTCAGATAAATTCACTTTCCGTTTATCTTTTGGAACTCCGCAACTGTCAGAAGCTAAACAAGCGGTTTGCTTTGAAATAAGCACAAAGTTTTGCCCATTAAAAGCTAAATCATATTTACCTATTGTATCTGTTTGGTACTCTACTTCAATTTCCAAATCTTCCATTCCTAAAACCTTTTCAGAAAGAGCAATAATATTTATTAATTTCTCTGGCTTCAAACGGTGTTCAAAGTCGTTTGCATTCCATAGTTGAAAACTTGCAACTTTTTCATTTCTCACAGTTCCGCCACAGTCAATAAAATGTTTGGTAACGATGCCAACTTCGGTAACATGGAAATGCTCAGGAACAAAAGTTCCGTTTTGAAGCTGGAAATTTACTGCATTAGCAGTGCTTAACTGTTTTTTTATTTCAGATATTTTCATTTTGATTTGATTTTTTTGATTAACAACAATTACTTTTTTTCTTTTCTAATTTAGTGGCAATAGACGCAAAATAATTTTGTAATTTTTGCAATGCTTTTTCGTCAATGCAATAGCAAATAGACGTTCCTTCGATAGTTCCTTTAATTAAACCTGCATTTTTTAATTCCTTTAAATGTTGCGAAACTGTTGGTTGTGCCAGAGGCAATTCGTTCACAATATCTCCACAAATACAAGCTTCGGCTTTTATTAAATATTCAATAATAGCAATACGTGCAGGATGTCCCAATGCTTTTGTAAGTAAAGCAATGGCATTTTGTTTATCGGTAAAAAAATCTGTTTTTGTAGCACCCATATATTTATTTTTATATTGCAATATTACGATAAATAGTTGAAATGAAAAAAATATTTTTTTCGGGGATTAAGAAGACATTAGTTTATTTGAGGTCTTTCAAATGAAATTTCTAAGTAATGATAATGTTCAATTATATTTAAGGTAGGATAAAAATTGTTCCCAAAATCATTGTTTTTATATGTGTTTAAAATTGACAATGTTTTTTTATCAATTAAGGAATCGTTTTTAAAAAATATTTTACTGCTTGGTGGCTCAAATCCAGCAGGAACTCCATTCTTTTCAAAATCAACATGAAGTCCTAAAAAAGCGAAAAGTCCATCATATATTTTGTAAATTATCGAATCTCCTGTATTAGAATAAGAGATAAGGTTTTTGTTTTCGTCCTCAATTTGAACCCCATCTTTTTTAAAAAAAGAAAGAAGCATACTATATGCTTTTTCAACAGAATCATCTGAATGATAATAATAGTAAAGAGTCGTTGTTACGCTTGTAAAAGGCATACTTGAAAAAGAATCGTTTGGACAATCCATGCAAGGAGCCATTTCACTAGGATTATTTGATAAATAAATTATTGTGGAATCTGATTTAGTTGTAACGATGCCATTGTCCAAAACACGTCCATAATATTCAAATCTTACATCCAGTGCATCAACAATTAAAGTTTTTCCATTTCCCAAATACACAATTTGTTTGGGCGTAACAAATCGAGTATCTTTTCTGAGAATCGCGGCATTTGCGGAATCAGATAAACGAAGATCTAAACCGAAAAATATTTTTTTTAAAACGTTGTCAGTTTGCCCAAAAACGTTTAGGCTAACAAATAAAAACAAAATTAGATATAGTCTAAACTTCATCACAATGTTTATTTTTTTGAATGTTAGAATCAAATCTACACATAAAATAATGCATCAAAAAATATTTTTTAGGATTAAATATTTCTTCCATCTAAATAACGAAGAAATCATTAAAATCATCCTATCTTAACAATTCGATAATCTAACAACCGCCAAATAAATTTATATTTGCATCATAAAAATAACCGAATGACAAACAGCGATTATAAGATTTTGTTGGTGGATGATGAACCAGATATTTTGGAATTTATCGGTTACAATCTGAAAAAAGAAGGTTACTCTGTTTACACCGCAGGTAACGGAAAAGATGCACTTACTATTGCCGAAAAAGAATTACCTCATTTAATTATTTTAGATGTAATGATGCCCAATATGGATGGCATTGAAACTTGTATTGAAATTCGCAAAAACAATACGTTGAAAGATTCGGTAGTGGCATTTTTAACAGCAAGAAACGAAGATTATTCGCAGATTGCAGGTTTTGATGTTGGCGCAGATGATTACATTACAAAACCCATAAAACCGCGTGTTTTAATGAGTCGTGTTAAAGCGCTGTTGCGCAGAAATAGTGAAACAGAAGAAAATAAACACATAACAGATTTAAACGGAATTATTATTGATCGCGAAAAATATTTGGTTATTAGAGAAGGAAAAGAAATATTTTTCCCGAAAAAAGAATTTGAACTCTTAGCTTTGCTAACTTCGAAACCTGGAAAAGTTTTTACACGTGAAAATATTCTTTCATCCGTTTGGGGAAATGATGTGGTTGTAGGCGATCGGACGATTGATGTACACATCCGAAAGTTGCGCGAAAAATTAGGCGATGATTACATCAGAACCGTAAAAGGAATCGGTTATAAGTTTGAATTTTAATTTTTCAGTACTACTATTTTACTATGAATTATCGCAACCTGAAAAAAATTTCTTTTCTTACTTCCCTCAGTATTTCGGCAGTTATAGGGCTGTTAATTCTTATTTTCGATTTTGTTTTTCAACGACAAGAAATTTATTTACTCCTTCTTTTTATTGTACTTGTTACCCTCTTAATCTCATATTTTTTAGCGTATTTTTTTTTCCGAAAATACCTGCATCAAAATGTAAGTACCATTTATCAAACGATTCAAAGCGTACGAAAAAAAAAATTTCCGAACGACCCGTTTTATTCCAATCAAGAATTACTGCAAAATTTGCACAACGAAGTGTTGGATTGGGTAAACGAACGTAAAATGGAAATGGAGCAATTGCATAAATTGGAATTGTACCGAAAAGAATTTTTGGGAAATGTTTCGCACGAACTTAAAACGCCTATTTTCAATATTCAAGGATATATTTCCACTTTGTTAGATGGCGCTATGAACGACCCGAAAACCAATCATTCATTTTTGCTAAAAGCGGATAGAAGTGTGGAAAGATTGATTCATATCGTGGAAGATTTAGAAGCCATTTCGCAATTAGAAACAGGCGATTTGCGCCTCGATCCGGAACGATTTGATATTACAGAATTAGTGCGAGATGTTTTGGAAGCAGAAGAAATGCAAGCAAGTTCTAAAAATATTGTGCTTACAATGAAGGAAACAAAACCACTTTTTGTAAATGCCGATAAATTCAGAATCCGACAAGTGTTTACCAATCTCATTGTTAATTCCATTAAATATGGAAAAGAAAATGGCGAAACAATTGTACGCTTTTACGAACATCAAAACCAAATAGTAGCCGAAGTTTCCGATAATGGAATTGGTATTCCAGAAATCCATTTGTCGCGTTTATTCGAACGTTTTTACCGCGTTGATAAAAGTCGTTCTCGCGATCAAGGTGGCACCGGACTAGGATTATCCATCGTTAAACATATTTTGGAAGCGCACGGACAAACCATTTCTGTTGATAGCACAGAAGGAATCGGTTCCCTTTTTTCATTTACATTGAAAAAAGAACGATAGAATTTTTATCTTTAATTTAAGATTGAAAAATTATTTTTTCTTTTTTGAGTTGGCAAAAATTCGTTAGAATTCTCCTATTTAGCAACCATTTTTTTTACTTTGTCGTGAGAAATAGTTTTTCCAGCTTTTGCTTCTCGGATACCTTCGTCTATTTTCTCAATTACAATTAAACGCTCGAGAAAACGGTCTAAGTCAAATTCTTTTGGAAGTTCACTTAATGTATGTATAATGGTTGATTTTTTCATGATGTAAAGATACAAAAAGCAAGAAATGGTTGTTCTATAATAAAATCACATTTTTTTGAATTCAATTAAATCGCTCCCTGCATCTTTAATTAATCTCAATGACCATTTAGTAATAATAAACGCGCTTATAATGCCACTTATCGCATCTAAATACGTAATGTGATAAACCAATCCTGCTGTTAATGCAATAATAGCCCCCAAACCCGAAACAGCATCTGCTAAAATATGAATATAAGCTGCGCGAATATTATGATCGCTTTGCGATTTATCGTGATGCAGAAAAATGGTACAAATAACATTCACAAATAAACCGACACATTCTACTATCAAAGCTTCTTTAAAATTAATTACCATTGGATGCAGTAAGCGCGTAACCGATTCTGTCGCCATAAAAATAGCAACTGCTAATAATGCCATTGCGCTAGTAAATCCAGAAAGTGCCAGTAATTTATTTTCCCTAAAAAAATATTTTTTAGAAGAAGAATTTCTCCTCGAAACAACATAAACAATCCACGTTAAGCCCATCGCAAAAACGTGCGAAGCCATGTGCCAGCCGTCTGCCAGCAATGCCATCGAACGACTGTGAAGCCCGTACCAAATTTCAACCACCATTGTAATGGCGGTAATTACAACTACTATACGCATTCTGCGCTCGTTAGTGTAATGTGGAATGTGCCAATAATTTTTAAACGGTTTTTTCGGAACTTGTTCTGACATTTATATGCTGTGCTTGTTGTCGTAAAGCGACAAACAAAGATGCACAAAAATAGTTTCTTATTTGGAATTAGAAATGATTGAATGTTAATATGCTGAAAAAATATTTTTTCGATTGTCAATTATTTCGGAATAGAGAGGAAGCTTTTTTATATCTTGCATTGTATTGCGAAACAGAAAATAGGTTACTTGCATGAAAAAAAAGATTGTCATATTATTTTTGCTTGGACTTCTTTGTTCTGTTAGTGTTTTCGGACAGACATACAGTTCAATTACGTCAGATAAAGAAATTTATAATTTTCTAAATTGGTTAACTAAAACTGAAAAAAAACATAGCGAAGAGCCGAAATTGAAACGGAAAAGAATTTTTTACAAAATAATACCTTGGGATACAGCAAATTTTGTTACAAAAGATACTTCTGTCCAATATTTATCTCAAGATAATATGTTTCTTTTTTACAGATTTGCAGGTACAGATACATTATTTAAAAAAGCAGATCGGGCATTTTTGTTTCAACAATATACTTCAATTAAAGATACTATTTGGCATAAGCGTTTTTCTAAATCAAAATTACTGAAAAATAAAAATCAAAAACATACCAATCGCTATTACTATTCAATTCCTTTATTTTCGGTTAATAGAAACTATGTGATTATTTACATAGGATACTACTGTGGAAATTTATGTGCATATCGCGGATATTATATTTTCGAAAAAACGGGGAATAAAAAATGGAAATATGTTACAGTTGTAAATAGTAGCATGAGTTGATTAATCGTAAAAATATTTTTATGCAGTTTAAAAAAATAATTTTCGGAATTCTTTTTTCCTTGATTTCTTTTTCACTCTTCGCGCAAACAGACAGTACGTATGTTTCGAAAATTAATAAAGCGTATTTCAAATCGTATTTTACGGATACACGTGATATTATACTTTCTCCTTTTCATTGGAATACAAAACAGTGGATAACCGTTGGCGCAACAGGTGCAATCGCTTCCGCATTAATTTTTACGGAAGATCAAAACATTCATAATTTATTTCAAAGAAACAGAAGCGATTTAACAAACAACATTTCTAAATATGGATTGGAACCTTGGGGACGTGGAATTTATTCGATGGGCACGATGGCAATTTTTTATTCGTACGGACTTTTGGCAAAAAATAATCACGCGAAAGAAACTGCTTTGCTCGGATTGAAAACATTTATTATTACTGGAATTGGCGTAAATGTTGCAAAATACATTCCTGAGCGCGATCGTCCTTACGTGAGTGATAATCCGTTTATGTGGTACGGACCGGAATTTAGAAAGGGCGATTTTTCGTTTCCTTCCGGACATAGCACTTCTGTTTTTGCAATGGCAGCCATTGTTGCGTCAGAATATCACGAATATAAAATAGTTCCGGTTATAGCTTATTCTATTGCTTCGCTAACTGCTTTGTCGCGAATTAATGATAACAAACATTGGGCATCTGATGTTTTTACGGGAGCAGTTTTTGGTTGGGCAATGGGAAAATTAATTTATCGGAATAGTCATTCAAAAAAAGGTGCATTAATTAACATTGATTGATATTTAACCATTCTATTTCAAAAAAAATTTTCCAAAAAAAAGATTTAGTTATTATACTTTTTGTATCTTTATGCAAGTAAAACAAATACTAAAAAAGCAATAAGATGTCTGATAAAAAAATTTCCAAAGTAGATTTGCCAAAGGTCAAAAATGGTATGCCATCAATGACTTTCAAAACAAAAATTACTCCTCAACCGAAACCTGAAATAATAAAGGAGGGTGAAGGCATTAGATCTCAGCCATCGCCTACTACGACTACAACG
>DATLTG010000478.1:0-3836 GCA_035533735.1 Bacteroidia bacterium | reverse complement strand
GTTTGCAAATAGGTTTTTAAATCTTCATACAATTTTGCATCGTTAATTGTGATGCTGTTAAAACTGGCGTTTAACAAATCCCTTAAAATAACGGAAGTTCGATCTATTTCGCCTAAAAGTTTTTGCGGTGGTTGTCCTGTTTTAAGTGCTTCGTAGCAAGTTTCCCATTTTTTTACCAAATCGTTTAAATCGGCATCTAAATCAGCTACACTTTTATTTTCGGCAACGGTTCGCACAATTACTCCGAAATTTTTCGGCTTAATACTTTGTATCAATCGTTTTAACCGATTTTTTTCTTCCGGATTTTTTAGTTTCTGCGATACAGAAATTTTATCTGAAAAAGGAACTAAAACCAAATATCGTCCTGCTAAAGATATTTCCGTAGTAATTCTCGGACCTTTAGTAGAAATAGGTTCTTTGACAATTTGAACCATTATTTGTTGATTTCCGGAAAGGATATTACCTATTTTCCCGTCTTTCTTAATATCAGTCTCCAGTTTGAAATACATCAAAGCCGAAGTTGATTGTTTTCCTGTTTGAGTAAGTTTTGTAAACTTATTGAAGGATTGCGCCTGCGGACCTAAATCGAGGTAATGCAAAAAGGCGTCTTTTTCGTATCCTACATCCACAAAAGCGGCATTTAAACCGGGCATTACTTTTTTTACTTTGCCCAAATAAATATCGCCAACTGAATAATTATTGTTGCTTTTTTCTCTGTTTAACTCAACTAATCTTTTGTTGTTTAAAAGTGCAATAACAACTTCTGTGGGAGTAGAATTAATTATTAATTCGTTCACTCTGTATTTTATTTAATGAAAATATTGCGCATTGCGCAGCGATGCTTTCGCTACGAAATGCAATTATGTTTTTTGAATAGAAAATGTAAGGAAAATAACAAACGCGCAAGCAACTTAGCAGCAATCGTTTCTGACTGTTTTGCAACAATAGAAACAAAGCCGAAAGGCGCGCTTTAATTAATTACTTTTTCTTATGGCGATTTTTTCTCAAACGTTTTTTACGTTTGTGAGTGGCCATTTTATGTCTTTTTCTTTTTTTACCGCTTGGCATTTTGTAAGATTTTTTTTAACTGTTTTCTAATTTGTTTATATAACTTTTTACTTCACTTCTGATGGTTGGATCATCCACCAAACTTACGTATTTTTTTAAGCAAACAATTGCTTCTGTTTTATTGCCCATTTTTTCATATACATCTTCCAAAAATAAATAGGCTTCTAAATAAGTTGGATCAATTTGTAACACGCGCTGAAAACGATATAATGCTTTGTCGTACTGACCAGATTTAACCGAAAAAAATCCCAAGTTCAATTGCGCATCTACATTATTGGAATCTTTCTCCAAAACGCCTTTCAACAATGAAATCCCTTTCATCGGATTGGTGCTGCTTTCCACATAACAAACGCCCAAATCAACTTGCGCTTCCAAATTACCGGGTTCAATTACTAAGCATTTGTTTAAACAATCCATTGCTTTGTCAAACAACATCGGGCGATAGGATGGATCTACAAATCCGGCAGATTTATAATATCTATCTCCTGCTCGATACCAATCTTTTGCTGCATTACTGAAACCGGCCTTTTTTTCGGCATAAAATGCTGCAACAGCTGGCTTTTTTAAGCTGTCCCAGCAATTAATCAAGGAATCTGAAAAATTAATTTTCTGATTTTGATCGGCATGTCCGAACAAAGCTTCTAAACGCAAAGAAGTAGCATTTTCATTGCCAACACTTGCTTTTTGTTTTTCGATAAACTGATCAAACGAAATGGCACTTGAATCAGAATTAGCTGCTACGGAAGGCTTTGCTGTACTTACAACGTCTGGTTTTTTGTTTACAAAAAATAAAAGAACAAAAATAATAATTGCTCCTCCAATAACCAATAAACGTGTTTTTTGCGAGGATTTCATTCAATAATAATTACGCTACTTTAACATTTTTTTTCACTTTATCAGTGAAAGTTTTAGCCGGTTTAAAAGCCGGAATATTGTGAGCCGGAATAATAACTGCCGTATTTTTAGAGATATTTCTTCCCGTTTTTTCTGCTCTTTTTTTTACGATAAAACTTCCGAAACCTCTTAAATAAACATTGTCTCCTTTGGTTAACGAATTTTTTACCGATTTCATGAATGTTTCAACTGTTACTTGCACTGCCACTTTTTCAACTCCTGTTTTTTGTGCAATTTCTGCGATGATATCTGCTTTTGTCATAACTAAACTTAAACTTATTATACTTTGATTATCAATTTTTTAATACACTAATTATTTTTTTCAAGGGCTGCAAAGGTAATATTAAAAATCATATATAAAAATATTTTTTAAGCTATTGATTTTTTTGATTGGCAACAAACGTAATTTTAACAATGATATAAAATGTACTTTTGACTTTTCTGTAAGCCGATGAAAACTTTTTCCGAAAAAATTATTTTTTGGTACAATCAAAACAAACGCGATTTACCTTGGCGAAATACTCAAAATCCGTATTTAATTTGGCTATCGGAAATTATTTTACAGCAAACTCGTGTTGAACAAGGACGAGAATATTACAATCGTTTTGCAAAAGAATTTCCGACTGTTAAAAAATTAGCCGGTGCCTCGGAAGACAAAGTTTTGAAGCTTTGGCAAGGACTTGGTTATTACTCACGTGCGCGAAATCTGCACGCAAGTGCAAAAATAATTGCCGAAAAATACAATGGTAAATTCCCTGAAACATATCAAGAAATATTACAACTAAAAGGCGTTGGCGATTATACAGCTTCTGCCATTTCTTCTTTTGCTTTTGGCGAAGCACAACCTGTTTTGGATGGAAATGTATTTCGTGTTTTAGCTCGTGTTTTTGGAATTGATAAAGCCATTGACTCAACCATCGGAAAAAAATATTTTCGAGAAACAGCTTTTTTGTTATTGGACAAAAAAAATGCGGGAAAATACAACCAAGCAATTATGGAATTTGGTGCACTACAATGCAAACCACAAAACCCCGATTGTAAAAATTGTGTGCTAAATTCAATGTGTTTTGCTTACGAAAACAAAGCACAACAGCAATTTCCGGTTAAAGAAAAAAACACGAAACAACGTAATCGTTATTTTAATTATTTTGTGTTTAAGTATAAGGATTCGATTGTTTTGAGAAAACGATCAGGAAAAGATATTTGGAAAAATTTATACGATTTTCCTTTATTAGAAAGCGATTCTGAAATTTCCGAAAAATTATTTTTTGAAAATCCTTCGCTGAAAAATTATTTTTCTGAATTAAAAATATCAAATAAATATCTTGTTTTAAAAGTTTCAGTTATTCATAAACATATTCTCAGTCATCAAAAAATATATGCGCGCTTTTGGGAAATTGAATTGAAAAAAGGAATTTCAGAAAGCATCCAAAAAAAAAATAATTTTATTTCCATTCCCGAAAAAAAAATTTCAAAATATGCCATTCCCAGATTGATTGATATTTATTTAAAAGGAACGAAAAATTAGTTTATTTTTGTGCTAAACTCTAAAAATCAATCTATGAAATTCGGAAAAATTACTTTTTTTGTATTAAGTCTTTTTGCTTTTCAAACGTTAAAAGCTCAAGTAGATTTAGCTGTTCCAACGGCAGTAAGTAAAGGTGGGGCAGCAACAGCCATTTTAAAAAACTGGGAAGCAATTGGAATAAATCCTGCTAATTTGGGTTGGAAAAGTAATTATAAATTCTCCTTATGTCTGCTCAATGCAGGAGTTAATTTACAATCAAAAGCGTTAGATTTTAATTCGCTGGAAAATGCTGCCACTAATCCGAATCAACAGTTTACACCTCAGCAAAAACAACAATATGCTTCTT
>DATLTG010000477.1:0-6307 GCA_035533735.1 Bacteroidia bacterium | reverse complement strand
AAAAGCAATTATATGTATCCTTCCGATCCAAATGATACAAGTGTAGGAAGTTGGAGCGAGGTCTCTGATCATAATCCTTTTGGAGATAGGCGCGGAGTCGGCAGTGCTGGTCCCATTACTTTACTGCCGCACAGTAGAATTTCATTTGATATTGCTTATGTATTTGGCATAGCCAACCCAACAGGTAATTATTTAAATTGCATTGTAGATATGAATAATCGTATTAAAACTATTGAGTACGATTTTCAACACGATAGCACACCTTGTAATGAAATATTTACAAATGGCGTAAATGAAATAAATCCGCCCAATTTGCAAGTTTCCATTTTCCCAAATCCGGCAAATGATAAAATAAATATAGTTTACAATGCCGGAACCGGAACTGTTAATTATAACATTTTAAATGTGCTTGGACAAAGCATTTCGCATGGAGCATTCGGAAATTCAAGTAATAATCAATTAGATGTAAGCAAGCTTCCGGCAGGCATTTATTTTTTGAAATTGATTCGCAATAACAATGTGGTGGTGGGGAAATTTGTGAAGGAGTAAAAAATATTTTCATAAAAAAACGGCTATGAAAAAAATTAGCGAGCTTAACATTAGCAAAAAAGGGAAAAAAGTATTTTTGAATTTTGTCTTGAAAACAAGTGAAGCAAACAAATGTTTTGTCATTAGTGACAGAGACGGAAATATACTGATAAAAGGCTTTTTAGAAAACACCAAACAACATCAAATTGTTGTAACGGCACTCAAAAAAGGAAAATATTTTGTCCATATTATTGATGGAGAAAAACTTTTTTTCGAATCGTTTGAAATAGGTTGAAAAGTTGGAAAGTTCAAAGTTGAAAAGTTTGATTTTATTTTCTTTACAATGACGTGTCTGAACTTGATTCAGCATCTGTGCGATTTAACAAATTTTTCCTTTCACCAACATTTGTGCAGTTGTATTTTTGCTGAGATTTAATTTTTCTAAATTTATATTTTTGAGAAGCACTAATCCTGGAAATTTATTTTTTTCGATAGTGCCGAAAGAGTCAGCACAATTTAAAAAATCTGCGCCATTTTTTGTCGCCCAAGTTAGTAGTGTTTGCAAGGGAATTTCAGGACAAGCAGCAGCAATTGTTTTTAATTCTTCTAAAATACTCAATTGATGATTGGACGCTAAACTGTCTGTTCCTATTGTGATACGTGCATTTTCAGAAATAAAATTTTCAAAATCGGGCAATTTATTTTCAATATATAAATTTGCATTCGGAGAGAAACACCAATAAAGATAAGGATGATAGGTGTTTGCCCAATTTATATCTTCGCGAGAAGTAAATGTGTTGTGAACCAATAAAAAATTATTTTTCTGCGAAATTTTTGGCAATGTGGAACGCAAAGAATTCTTTCCGGCAGCATTCCAAAAGTCTGTATCAATGCCGAAAAGCGGCAATCTTTCTAAAATTTTTCCTTCTTTTTTTTCGAAAAATAAATTTTCATCAGCACATTCTTGATTGTGAATTGTTTGAATGGAATTATTTTTTTCGGCATCCAAAAATATTTTTTTCAAAAGCAAATCCGAAGCAGAATAAGGCGCGTGAGGAGTTATAGAAGCGTGATTCGAAACTTGATTTTTGTACTTTTCCATTAAATCCAAACCTCTTGAAAAAGCCGATTCTGCTCTATCAGGATGAAAACCAAATACTTCGATAAAGGTGTGATAAAAAATATTTTTTTGCGCTTTCTGCGAAAAACTTTTTTCGCCATTTGAAATATCGCCAACCGCTACAATCCCGTTTTCCAACATTTCATTTTCCGCATTTTTTATGGCTTCCGAAATTTCTTCTTCTTCCGCTTTTCGTTGCGATTCAATTTGTCGGATAAACACATCCAAACCGGTATGTTCAGGCAATTTATTTTCCAGATGTGAAAGTTCGAGATGACAATGCGTATTTACAAATCCCGGACAAATAATTCCTGTGTGAAGTTCTAAATCAGTTGTATTGATAGCATTTACAGAAAGTACATCCAAAATTTTACCGTTATCATCTACGATAATAATTCCATTTTTGATGGGATTTTTATGAATGGGAAAAATATAATCGGCAGTAATTTTGCGCATTTCAACGAAATTGTTTTCACAAAATAAATCATTTTTTCTGAGACTAATTTTTATCTTTGCCAAATGTCTGAAACACTTGATAAAAAGGATATTCGTGCATTAAGCTTGAATGAAATCGAAAATTATTTTTCCGAAAATGGAGAAAAGAAATTTCGCGCCAAGCAAGTGTACGAATGGCTTTGGCAAAAATCGGTGCATCATTTTTCAGAGATGACAAATCTCTCTAAATCAACACGTGAATTGCTCGAAAAAAATTTTTGCATTCAAGCGGTTGAAATAGATTCTATGCAAGTTAGTCGCGATAGAACTATTAAAAATGCCTTTCGTTTGTACGATGGAAATATGGTGGAAGGTGTTTTAATTCCTACTAAAACCCGCATGACAGCTTGTATTTCATCACAAGTTGGTTGTAGTTTAACTTGCAAATTTTGTGCTACCGGAACAATGGAACGCTTGCGAAATTTGAATGCCGATGAGATTTACGATCAAGTAGTTTTAATAAGAAATGAAGCCCTCGAAAAATATAAAACTCCGCTCACAAACATTGTGTATATGGGAATGGGCGAGCCTTTGTTGAACTACAAAAACGTGTTGGAGTCGATAGATAAAATAACTTCTCCGGAAGGATTAAACATTTCGTATCAACGAATAACCGTTTCTACTGCTGGAATTGCGAAGATGATAAAAAAATTAGGCGATGATAAAGTGAAATTTAACTTGGCACTTTCGCTGCATGCTGCGAATGATGAAAAGCGTAGTAAAATAATGCCGATTAACGAACAAAACTCCTTGGATGCATTAACGGAAGCGCTCAATTATTTTTACGAAAAAACGGAAACTCGCATCACTTACGAATACATTATTTTTAAAGATTTTAATGATAGTTTAGAAGATGCTCGTGAGTTGGTAGATTTCTGTAAACGAACACCTTGCAAAGTAAACGTGATTGAATACAATCCGATTGAAGGAGGCGAATTTGAACAAACTACTAACGAACGTTTAGAAGCGTTTACGAATTATTTAGAAAGCAAAAATGTAATTGTGAATGTGCGCAGAAGTCGCGGAAAAGATATTGATGCAGCTTGCGGACAACTTGCCAATAAGCATAAAAAAACGGCTTAAAAAATTAAAATCCAAACCCGATATTTAATCCTAATGAAAATATAGCATTCCATGATTGGGAAGGTATAATTTCGGTTTGAATAGCACTTCCGTAAGAAGTACTAACCATTTCATATTTAACTGTATTAAGAGATGTTTTAGCGATACCAATGCCTACATACCAATCGAGATACAAAGCATTATCGGTATTTTGATTTCCAACCACTAATTGAAGCGAAAGAACGTTACGGCTATCATTGTAAAAACTTCCTGTTGGGATACCATTTGCATTTTCTACCGCCATACTTTTGTTATAAGTGCGATACCATACATCGGGTGAAAAATAATATCCATCAATGGCTTGTGAACTATATTCCATATAATAGCGAATAGAGCCTTCTAAACTATAGCCTGATTTTCCTATAACAGTAGTTCCGTTTGGGGAGAAAGAATCATTAGAATAAAATTCGTACAAAAAGTCAGTGAAAGTAATTCCAACACCAGCTTCAATGCTAAAACGTTTGGCAATTTTTCGTTCATAATAAATGGGAAAAACTCCGAATGGAATAAGTATTGGATTTATTTTTAGTGCATTTTTAGTGCTATCAACATATTTATTTGTAAAAGAACTTTTAACCATACTTGGATTATAAACCATTGCATCTACAGAGCTTTTCGAATTTGCAGTATCTTTTTTTGCTGTTGTATTTGTTTGTGCATTTACAAAAGAATCTGTGAAAGGGAATAAAAGACAGATAAAAACTATTTTTTTCAGATTCATTGTATAAAAATTGTTCTTCTGGCAAATATAAAAAATAAACCGACCGTTTATTGTTAGTTTTCAAAAACGGTCGGTTTATTTTAAAGAGGAATAAATTTACTGTACAATAATTTTTTGCATACTGGTTTTTGAACCTTGAATTATTTTTACGAAATACATTCCTTTTGCAATACTGTTTTTTAAGGAAATTTGTTGGTTGTGCATTCCGGCTTGTTGATTCCCCGAAACAATATTCATTATATTTTTTCCATCAATAGAGTAAAGAGAAATATTTACAGGTTCTGCTTGCGCATCATTGTAGCGAATAGTTAATAAATCAGTTGTTGGATTTGGAAAAAGTTCAACGGTAGATTTATTTTTTGATAAATCAGCGATACCAGTTGGTGCGCTAATATTTATATTGTCAATGTACAAATCATTCCCAAATTCAGTTGTACTTCTAAAATCTACTAAAATAGTTGATCCTGCATACGTATTTAAAGAAACAGTATCTGTCCGCCATTGTGCTGCAGTAGGTACAAACTCACTTCCACTGCCTCCTGCAAGCGATGCTAAATTTGATCCGCCTTTGTAATAAACCGAAGTATATGTTTGTCCGCAATCGTTAGATACCAACACGCGCAAGGAATCGTAATAAGCAGGCGAACCGTTATAATAAGTGTAAGCTATGCCAAAAGTAAGTGTTACCGCAGATAAGGAAGTGCAATTAATTGGAGGTGTAATTAAATCGTCCGTTTGTCCAGGACCATTATAATTGTAATTGTCCATTTCTGTTGATGCAGAACCTGCTTGATGTGCAGCTGTGGTGCGCACCCAAGTTATGCTATTATCAGGATTTACAATGCTCCAATTAGAAGGAGGAAAAGTTGTTCCTTCAAAACCTTCTGCAAAAGGAACTGAACTAGCTACAGGCACAGCGTTGAAATGTGTAATAGTTGTATCATTGTAATTGTCCGTATCCGTTGTTCCATTAGGATTGGAAGTATATGCTGTAAAAGTATGAGATCCAGCGGTAGTAGTTTGTGCGGGAAGAGTAACGTTTGTTGTAGCAGAAGTAGCAAGTGAG
This sequence comes from Bacteroidia bacterium, assembly GCA_035533735.1. Lineage (GTDB taxonomy): Bacteria > Bacteroidota > Bacteroidia > DATLTG01 > DATLTG01 > DATLTG01. The sequence goes on along the minus strand of DATLTG010000477.1, from coordinate 1,255 downwards.
CCTGTCCATGCAAAAGTTGCTGGCACTCCGGTATCTGTTTTATAATTAATAGTGGCAGAAGTTAATGTATTTGTTCCAAAATTTTTCAGTGTAACTACTGGTGTAAAAGAGCTTGAACAAATGGTAGAAGAAGGTGTTACAATAGTAGAAATTCCTGCATCGTCTGCAGTAGGAGTAACTAAATTTGCTGTTAAAGTAGAAGTATAAATATAGTCACCAGAGACAGCAAGATTTCCATCGGCACAATTAAATGCGGCATAAAATGTAACTGTTGAACCTGTTGCAGGTGCCGTCCAATAAAAACTCCAAGAACGCCCATTTGTACCGGTATTACTACCACTGGTGTGTGTAACTTCGTTGCTTGCTGTTTGGGTAGTAGCGTCTGAACTGGTAATGGTTCCAATAGATGCACCACAATTAAATCCAAATTTAGATCTACCGGCATAAGTGGCGGTACAAGTAATTAAATATTGATGCCCAGCAGTATAACCTACAGTGGGAATATTAGAAGTTATCCAACCTGTTTTTGTGCTAAGTGGGTATGAATTATGACAACCAGGAATATCACAGGTGCTGCCTCCATCGGCAGGCGACCCAGTAGCTCCAACCTGTCCTGCAGAGTGCGAATAACCGTAGTTAGTGTTATAATCGTTTACAAATAATACTAAAATTGCTGTGATAACAATGATTCCAGTAAGTATAATTTTTCTTTTCATAATTTTTTTTAAGTGTTAAAAGTTACAAGATAAAAAAAGAATTTTGGAGAAAAATTGGATTTATAAAACAATTAAACATAAAACAATTTAGTGTTTGTTTCTTATTTCAATAATTTAATTTGCTTTCGCCAACAAAAATATATTTTTCGAAATTGCGAAAAAATCAAACTCCCCATATCCTTTATGGATATGGGGAGTTTGAGCAGATGCAATTTTTTTTGCATCATTAATGAGAACAAAAACTAAAAGGCATATTGTAAACTTGTGTAAATAGAATTTACGTGAGCGCCAGTTGATAAGTATGGAGTCCAGCCTTGGTAGTTAAGAGAAAGTGCAACACCTTTAACTGGTTTACATTCTAAACCTGCAATGATAATTGATCCATCTGATGGAGCGTCCCAATTGTCTGTAGAAGAACTTGTTACTTTATTAGAAGTTAACATATCGTAACGAGCAAAAACACCAATCTTTTTAGTTATCCAAAAATCTCCATAAAAAGATTCTCCACTTAATGTGCGATTATAAATATAACCATGATT
>DATLTG010000476.1:0-2060 GCA_035533735.1 Bacteroidia bacterium | reverse complement strand
GCTGCAAGTAATTTTCGATTTTACGCCACTGCCATTTTGCATTTTGCTTCCGAAGCTCACGCAATGGAAAACAGCGCAATAAATTATACGTTACGCGAACCGATTGGCGTTGCAGGTTGCATTTCTCCTTGGAATTTACCGCTGTATTTATTTTCATGGAAAATAGCTCCTGCTTTGGCTGCCGGAAATTGTGTAGTCGCCAAACCTTCGGAAATTACGCCAATGACCGCTTATTTATTATCCGAATTGTGCATAGAAGCAGGTTTGCCTAAAGGTGTTTTAAATATTGTTCACGGCTACGGACACAAAGTGGGCGCTGCTATTACAACGCATCCGGATATTCCGATGATTTCATTTACAGGTGGAACTAAAACAGGTGCTGACATTGCTTCTAAAGCCGCTCCGATGTTTAAAAAACTGTCGTTGGAATTGGGCGGAAAAAACCCAAACATCATTTTTGCTGATTGCGATTTCGAAAAAATGATGAAGACAACTATTCAATCTTCTTTTTCTAATCAAGGACAAATTTGTTTGTGTGGATCGCGCATTTACGTAGAGAAATCTATTTACGAAAAATTTAAAACCGAATTTGTAAAACGAACAAAAGAATTAATTCCGGCTGATCCGGCTGATGCAAAAACACGTTTGGGAGCAATCGTTTCCAAACAACATCTCGAAAAAATAACTGCGTGTGTTGAACTCGCGAAACAAGAAGGCGGAAAAATTTTATGTGGTGGAAAACAAGCAAAACTTTCTGGCGATTGTGCCGAAGGTTGGTTTTTTGAACCTACCGTTATTGAAGGACTTTCGCATACGTGCAGAACAAATCAAGAAGAAATTTTTGGACCCGTTGTTACCATTGCTCCTTTCGAAACCGAAGAAGATGTGTTGCTTTTCGCGAACAGCACAAAATATGGCTTATCGGCAACTGTTTGGACGGAAAATTTAACAAGAGCACATCGCGTAGCACAAAAAATTCACAGCGGAATTATTTGGGTAAATTGTTGGTTATTGCGCGATTTACGGACACCTTTTGGTGGCGTAAAAAATTCGGGCGTTGGCAGAGAAGGCGGTTTTGAAGCACTTCAGTTTTTTACCGAACCAAAAAATGTGTGTATTAAATTGTAGATAATTTATTTTTCTCAAAAGACATTCTTCTGAAAAATTTTTGTTTTATTGAAGCATTGTTATAGCTTTGTTTAGCGGTAACAAAACAAAAATTTTAAGATGAAAAATAAAATAATCTTTTTATGTTTCTTTAGCTTTATTTTCATTTCTGCGAAAGCACAAGATTCTATCAGTAATAATTTAAGTAGGAGTTCTATTTCATTTACGGCTGGTACTAATATTGTTTACCCTAACATAAAGCAATATAGTTATGATGATGAAATACTGAACCCTTTTGAGCGGGATTATTATAATTTTGAAATTACTCCAAAAATCTCTGTTAGTCCTAATTTTTTATTAACCTATAATTATTTGTTCCATCAACATAATCACTTGTCTTTTGCACTTAATCTTGGTACTGCATTTATACAATATAGGTACAAGATAATTGCAAATGGATCGTATCAAAATGGATTGAGATATAATAATCTAACTTCTCATAGTGGAACATTTAATGCGGAAGAGCAGTTTAATGTTTTTGAAATAAATATTGGAGTATCAGCAAATTATAAAATAAAGAATAAAATTACTTGGCATAATAAGATTGGTATTATTGCTGGTTGGCATACAATTTTATTTCCTCCTTTATCTACAGATGCTCCTGGCGGCTTACCTGCTTATCTGATAACAGGAAGTGATTCTAATAATTATGGTTCTTATGTTAATTTGTTTTATAACATGGGAATTGATATTCAATTATCAAAAAACATCAGTATTATGCCAGAATTTACATTGCCTTTATTAGATATTAATAGTTTTAGAAATAATTATCCAATGTCTCTTGTTTGGTTTGGACAAACCCAAAACGGAAACGGAATTTACCCTATTTTTAGCAGTTTAAGGACAGGACTTACACTTACCTATCATTTTAATATAAAATGAAAGATGTGATC
>DATLTG010000475.1:0-3326 GCA_035533735.1 Bacteroidia bacterium | reverse complement strand
TAAAGCAAATAAATTCGGATGTTTTTGCTATTGGTAAACAAGGAAATGCTTTAACGATAGAGGTTATAAATTACTTAGTAGGCACATACAAACCTTTGTTTCCTGATAGAAATCTAAACCCTCAAACGATACGACAAAGTGTTATTGCGAATTGGATGAACGAAAAAAAATTGCCGTTGGAACAAGTACAAATAATGGCAGGACACAAATGGATTTCTGCTACTGAAAAATACAGGCAAATAAATAACGAAGAACAAAAAGAGTTAATGAATAGGTGGTTTCCGTTGAATTAAATTTTACTTTTGTTTAACATTAATTTTATTCCGAATGAAAGAAATACATTGCATAATTGTTAAAACGTCAAGGAAGATTGAAGATTGGGTTTGTTTTTTAAATGAAAACAGATTCAAATATTTGATTAAAAAACCCAAAGCGATAGAACTTGATATGTTAAATGTAAGATTTATTGAACCATATCACGTAGTATCGTTAGCTTGTTTGATAGAAGAATATCATTTGAAAGGAGTTAAAATTCATTTCAAAAACACTGATTCTAAAGGTGCGATGTATCTGAAAAAACTTAAATTTTTTCAATATTGGATAAAAGGGTTTGATAGAACTAAACATAGACAAACCGATGTGGGTACAGCATTTTGTCTTTGGAAGCTACATCCTGAAATGATAAATTCTTATTCGACATTATCAAAAAATTACTATCAAAATCAATTTTTCAGTGAACGAAATTTGCAACCACTTAATACAACATTAGTTGAAATTTTCAATAATATTATAGACCATTCAAAATCGAAAGTGAGTGGCTATGTTTTTACGCAATATTATCCCAACAAGAATTTGATTATATTATCCGTTTGTGATTTCGGACAAGGAATTCCGCAGACAATAAATAAGTTTTTAAAAGAGCATAATAAGAATGAATTAACACATGGACAAGCCTTAATAAAAGCCTTTGAGAAGGGTTTTTCTACAAAATCTACTCCGCACAACAGAGGGTTTGGGCTTGACAATGTTTTCTCAGTTGTGAAGGCTTTAAAAAGCAGTTTGCAAATTATTTCAAATAGTGGTTTTGTGCAACAAGAAGGTTCTATCTTACGTAAAATAGCTATAAAAAATAATTTTCCTGGCACTCAGATTGTGATTATGCTGAAAACAAAGGAATTAAAACCTCTTGAGATAGAGGAGATTTCAGAAAATGAATTTTATTTGTAACTTTGCAGAATATTTAATTCCAAATGGATACTAAGATTAAGATAATAAACCTCATGGATACTGTTAAAGGTACAGCTACCTCAACGGATGGAATTGCTTTATACTTAGCGATGAGTAAAGCTATCGACTCAGGTAAAAATATAAAATTATCTATTAAAGATTGCACTCCATTATCGTCATCGTTTCTCAATTCAACTTTCGGAGAATTGTATGACAAATATGGCTATGAAGTGATTAAAGAGCGTATAGTTCTTATAAATTATTTCCCATCACACGCAAAGGAAATTAAAAAATACCTACAAGATTTGAATAATCTTGTTTATTAAATTTTCGATTAAAATTATAAAAAATCCATTCTTAAAATGAATGGATTTTTTTTTCAAAACAATTTAATTTGTATTTTTATACTATGGAATCAAAAACAGGAAATATTTTTTTTGAACGAATATCCGTATTCGGAAACGAAAGTTTTTTTTCAGAGTATGCAACTGGATTTAGGTTCGGATTTAATGGCAAAGAGAAAACGGATGAGCTTTACGGAACTGGAAACGCCTACGATTACGGTATGAGAATGTACGATGCGAGATTAGGAAGACCATTAAGCACCGACCCTCTTTTTAAGAAATTCCCTGAGCTAAGCCCATATCAATTTTTTAGCGATAGCCCGATTGAATTTATTGATTTGGATGGAAAGGAAAAGTATTATCCTCTTAATGGTGGCAATGGAGAAACGGCAAAATTAAGTTTAGGAGATAAGTTTATAGTTTTTGGTAATATAACAGAAAAGGTAGGTTATGCCGGGATGGGATTAGGGGGCGGTATAACCTTATTTAGCGGAGGAACACTTGTAGAGTTTGGTGCTCCAATTTTTGCAGGTGGCGATATTGCCGTTGGTGTAGGAGGGTTTTCAAAAGGTGTAGGGGAATATCTGAATGGAAATATTTCAGAGGCAAGAACAGATATAGCATTTGCAATTACAGGATTAGTTGTGGGGGGTGAAGCTAAAGCACTTGGAAAAGTTTTAACGCCTGGTTTTGAAAAAGCTTCAGTCGAGGTTGTCAGACTAAGTTTTGAGTCAATTGTTGCGGTTTCTCAGTATGGGATTGAAAAAACGATTGAAAATAAAAATACGCAATCAGACGTAAGTGGAACAAAAACGACCACTGGCACCACAGGTACTACAACAACAACTACTACAAACACAATAGACCATACAGTATTGACTCTTAAAGATAATACTAAGAACACAACGAATTCGGCTGGACGAAGTAATGCAGTCAGTAGTTCAGGTACATCAACACAAACACGAGGGTATAAAACTCCTGGTTTTGCAAATGGAATACAAGGTGCTCCTGCTTCATCAGGTACTCACTCAGGAAATAAAGAAATAACACCGTAAGCGAAATGAATACTATATTGAAATGGGGAAATAATATTATATCATTGTGGAACAATAATGACCCGATATCAATTCTTGTAACAGCTATTGCTTTTAGTTCTTACGGCATATTGTCGCTTCCAAAAGCTATGAAACGCTATGGGAATCAATTATTGTTCACTCGTGAGGGATGGAGAAATCTCAAAAAAAGTAAAGATAAAAATAATTCATTCGATGCGATGGATGCCTCCACATACACAGTTATAAGCCAATTGTGTGTAGGTTTTGGTGTTTTGTCTTTTTTTGCTTTCTTTAATTTGGTGTTATTGGGTGGGTACATAGGTTTTATTGTTCCTATAATTTATTCTATTATTTTATTTAAGTATTATTTTAGGTGGACGGATAAGGGCTATAAGTTTCAAGAGGAAGAGCAAAAAAAGAAAGAAGAAAAGGAACGTAAAAAGAAAGAAGAAGATGAAGCAAGGAGAAATAAATATCTTTAAAAAAATAATTTTTCAAGACATAAAAAAAGTAAAAATAAAGGTCATCAAAAAAATAATTTTTCAGCAATGAAAAAAATTAAAAAGGTGGTCTTAAAAAATAATTTTTGGTAGTGTTCAGAATTGCACCTAAAGAAAAAAAATAAAACAGTTTATTAAAAATCAATACTTTAGCGTTTAAATTAAAGAGAAAAAAGAAGGAAGATTTCCCTCATTTTTAT
>DATLTG010000474.1:0-2836 GCA_035533735.1 Bacteroidia bacterium | reverse complement strand
AAATAAAAATATTGATATTAAATTGGAAGTTTTTATAGAGCCTGAAAATCAAAAACCGATGTGCGTTTCTCAATCAAATTATAAATTTATGTATTGGAATATGGAGCAACAATTGGCACACCACACTGTAAATGGTTGCAATATGAATGTGGGGGATATGATGGCTTCCGGAACGATAAGCGGACCAACGCCTGATTCTTATGGCTCTATGCTTGAACTCACTTGGCGCGGAACAAAGCCTATTAAAATGGCTGATGGTTCGGAACGTAAATTTATTAATGATGACGATTCTGTTATTATGCACGGTTTCGCTGAAAACGATAAGGTACGAATTGGTTTTGGAGAAGCGAAAGCAAAAGTGTTACCAACTTTGTAAAAAAATAAATGAATCACAAAGCACTTAAAAATCCATTTAACTTAATTGTTATTGTAGCTGCTTTGGGCTATTTCGTTGATATTTATGATCTTTTACTTTTTAGTATTATTCGTATTCCGAGTTTAAAAGCATTGGGCGTTTCAAATGCTGATTTATTAAATGTAGGTGCGAGTTTGTTAAGTTGGCAAATGGGCGGAATGCTTATTGGCGGAATTATTTGGGGTATTTTGGGCGATAAAAAAGGAAGACTTTCGGTACTTTTTGGTTCCATTATTTTGTATTCCATTGCGAATATTGCCAATGGTTTTGTTACTACTATTCCGATGTACGCAGCAATGCGCTTTTTAGCCGGACTTGGACTTGCAGGAGAATTGGGTGCCGGAATCACTTTGGTCACTGAAACGATGACAAAAGAACATCGCGGATATGGAACAACCGTTGTTTCATCAGTTGGAATTATGGGAGCTATTGCGGGTTATTTTGTAGCTAATTTTTTTAAGAATTGGCAAATTGCCTATTTTGTTGGAGGAGGAATGGGCTTGTTATTATTGATTTTACGAATAGGAGCTTATGAATCGGGTATGTTTTCCGATATCAAAATAAAGAAAATTAGAAAAGGTAATTTTAGGGATTTATTTTCTTCTCGAAAAAAAATCATCAAATACATTAGTGTTATTTTAGTGGCTATTCCTGTTTGGTATGTAGTGGGAATTTTAATTACTTTTTGTTCTGAAATTGGAAAAGATCTTGGGATGGGTCAAATTCCAAGTCCAGGAACAAGTGTTTTATTTTGTTATGCAGGAATTGTTGTTGGTGGAACTATTTGCGGATTAGTCAGTCAATATTGGGAAAGTCGCGTAAAAGCAATTGCACTTTTTATGATTTTAACTTTATTTTTTATCATTTTATATTATGTGTGGGCGAAAACCTCATTGTTCGCTTTTTATACAGTTGCCGTTGGTTTAGGTATTGCTACGGGTTATTGGACAACCTTTATGACATCGGCAGCCGAGCAATTTGGAACAAATATCAGAGCTACGGTAACTACAACAGCTCCCAATTTCGTTAGAGGTGCTGTAGTTCCAATGACCATTGGATTTAGGTATTTCAAAACATTATTTTTACATCAAGGTGCACTAAAATCATCTATTGTGGTAGGAATTATTGTTCTTCTAATCGCATTTATTGCGCTACTAAATATGGAAGAAACATATCATAAAGACTTAGATTATCTGGAAGATTAAAAACCAAACGCCATTTATATATTTAAAAACTATTTTACAACCTTTTTGGGAATCGTCTTGCGTTTATTATGCTTGTTAGAAGGCACTTTTTTTATTTTTTGAGTAGCTTTTTTTGTGGTGCTTTTTTTAGTTGTTTTTACAGATTTATTTTCAGCTTTTTTATGGTTAGTCTGTATTTTTTTAGCATTCAAACAGAATGTGAAGAAAAGTAAACAAATGCCGAAAATGATTTTTTTCATGAATTTTTTATTGATTCTCAATTAACGAGCAGCAAAGGTATGAATTGAATAATGAAGAAATTATGAAGGTGATTACAAAAAAAAACCGCCAATTTTGGCGGTTTTTTAGAATTCAAAACTGAATTATTTTTTCTTAGCTGGTTTGTCAGCTTTTTTTTCTGCTTTTTTAGCAGTTTTTTTAGGAGCTTTTTTCATTTCTTTCTTCTCAGTTTTTTTCTCAGTTTTAGCTTTTTTAGGAGCTTCTTTTTTTGCAGTTTTGTCTGTTTGTGCAAAAGTTACTGCTGATACCAACATCAAAGATGCGAATAATAAACTTACTTTTTTCATTTTGTTTAGGTTTTTAAAGATTAATATTAATTTTCGATTACAAAGAAACAGAAACAAAAATGAAGAAATGATGAAGAAATTATTTTTTAGCGAAAATAATTTCGAAAGTACTGCCTTTATTAGCTTCTGAAAAAACTTCCACCTTAAGTCCATGAAAATTTGCTATTGTTTTTACTATAGGAAGTCCTAAACCATAACTTTCAGTTTCGGTTTTATTGAATTTTTTAAATCTGTCGAAGATGAATTTTATGTTTTCGGATTCAATTCCTACGCCATTATCTTGTACTTCTAATGTATAAAAATCTTTATTTTCTTTTATTGAAATATGTATCCAACCATTTTCTTTGTTGTATTTAATGGCATTGTTCACAATATTGAAAAGCAAAGTAAAAAGCAAATATTTATTACAATTTTCTATAATAAAATCTTTTTCAATAGCTAATTTCAATTGAATGTTTTTTTCGGTAAATCTTTCTTCAATTTCAGTTACTACCTCATTTACGAGCGTTTTTGCTGATACATTATCGTTTTTTAAATATTGGTCATTCTCGATTTTTGAAATCAACAAAAGTGTTTTTATAATTTTGTTTAAACGATTTAATGTTTTTTGCGATTCGATAATTTTTAAAGCACTTTCTTCAGACAAAGAA
>DATLTG010000473.1:0-17968 GCA_035533735.1 Bacteroidia bacterium | reverse complement strand
CACACAAAATTTTTCGGAATTTGAATTGCATACGCGAGCTGTTTTGGGTTTGCCAATTCCTGAAATTATTTTAGAACGTGTTGGCGTGAGTGCTGTTATTTTAGCAAGTAAAGAAGGAAAAAATCCTTCGTATAAAGGTCTTGAAAATGCAATGAATCAAGTGAAAAGTGATGTACGCATTTTCGGTAAACCCATAACACGTCTTTATCGGAGAATGGCAATTGCATTGGCTTATGATGCCATTGGGACAGATGTGCAAGTAGTAAAAGAACGCGCCATTTCTATCGCGAAACAAATTACTGTTGAATCCGAATAAATGCCGCAAACAATTTCCATCGAAGCGTTTTTAAAATATGCTGAAAGCCATCCCATTATTGATGTACGCAGCGAAGGCGAATTTGCACACAGTTGCATTCCAACGGCTATTAATATTCCATTATTTACCAATGAAGAACGTAAAATAGTGGGTACTTTATACAAACAAGAAGGTCGCCAACCAGCTATTTTAAAAGGATTAGAATTGGTTGGACCGAAAATGAAATCGCTTGTTGAAAACATAAATGCGATTAAAAACAACGGAACTTTTTTAATGTATTGTTGGCGCGGAGGAATGCGCAGCGCCAGTGTTGCATGGTTGTTAGAAACTTACGGATATAAAGTTTTTGTATTAAAAGGCGGTTATAAATCGTTCCGAAAAATTATTTTAAATAGCTTTGAAAGTCCTATAAAATTAGTGATTTTGGGTGGAAGAACTGGAACTGGGAAAACATTACTTTTAGAAAAATTAGCTGAAAAAAATCAACAAATAATTGATTTAGAAAAATTGGCTTGTCATAAAGGATCAGCATTTGGAGCACTTGGCGAAAAGGAACAACCATCTCAAGAACAATTCGAAAATTTACTCGGACTTTCGATACTTTCTCAAAAAAATAATTTTTGGACTTGGATAGAAGATGAAAGTAAAATGATTGGAAAGAAAGTAATTCCGCAAAAATTCTGGAATCAAATGCGTCAAGCTCCTGTTGTTTATGTGGACATTCCTTTTGAAATTCGCGCCAATTATTTATTGGAGAGTTACGGAAAATTTTCTGTCGAAGCGTTAAAAGGATCGATATTTAAAATAAAAAAAAGATTGGGAGGCTTACAAACAAAGCTTGCCGTTGAAGCAGTCGAAAAAAACGATTTGGAAACAGTTTGTAAAATATGTTTGGCATATTACGATAAATCGTATGATTTCGGCTTGAGTCAGCGCGAAAACAAACAAATCGAAAAAATAATTTTTGAAGAACAAAACATTTCTGCAATAGCAAATGAATTAATTAAAAGAATAACAGAAAATAATTTATGGAAACAATAAAACTAACGAGTTTCACGAAAGGCGCAGGTTGTGGCTGTAAAATGGCACCCAAAGAATTGGAAAAAATTTTGCAAACCAATATTGTTTTTCCGAAAAATAACGCATTAATAGTTGGTAATAATACAAAAGATGACGCGGCAGTTTATGATTTAGGCAACGGAAAAGGACTTATCAGCACGACTGATTTTTTTACGCCCATTGTAGATGATCCTTTTACTTTCGGAAAAATTGCTGCCGCAAATGCCATTAGCGATGTATATGCAATGGGCGGAAAACCTTTGCTGGCACTTGCTATTTTAGCTTGGCCCGTTCAAAAAATTCCAATTGAAATGGCGCAAAAAGTAATGGAAGGTGCTCAAGCAATTTGTTTGGAAGCAGGAATTTCACTTGCTGGAGGACACAGTATTGACAGCGAAGAACCGATTTTTGGATTAGCCGTTAACGGATTAATTGACCTAAAAAATTTAAAAAGAAATGATACTGCAAAAGAAGGCGACTTAATTTATATCACCAAAAAAATTGGTGTCGGAATTCTCAGTACAGCTGAAAAAAGAGGCATTTTAAAAGAAAAACATAAAACAGTTGCTGCCGCGCAAATGACAAAATTAAATAAAATTGGAGCGCAACTGGCAGAACTAAATGGTGTAACGGCAATGACAGATATTACTGGTTTCGGATTATTGGGACACTTAATTGAAATGGCTGAAGGAAGTAATTTGTGCGCAGAAATAAATTATTCGAATGTTCCATTAATTGATGGCTTATCTTTTTACACTTCGCAAATGTGTGTGCCAGATAATACGTTTCGGAATTGGAATGGATATGAACAAAAAGTTGCCGGAATTTCAGGAGAAAATTTGCTTACGCTTTGCGATCCGCAAACAAATGGCGGATTGATGATTTCGGTAAATCCTGTATCGAAAAACGAAATAGAGAAATTATTTTTAGAAAATGATTTAGCTGAATTTATCACGCCTATCGGTAGTTTTAAGGTGTTTGATGAAACACAAAAAAGAATTCAACTTATTGAAAAATAAAATCAATGCGCAAATTAAAAAACGAAGAATTAGAACGAAAATCGGTGGAAGAATTTAAGCAATCGGATAAAACGCCCATTGTAATTGTGTTGGATAATGTGAGGAGTTTAAACAATATTGGATCCGTTTTTAGAACGGCAGATGCTTTTTTAATTGAAGCTATTTATTTGTGTGGCATTACGGCAACTCCGCCACATAAAGATATTCATAAAACAGCTTTGGGTGCAACGGACTCCGTTGCTTGGAATTATTTTACAAATACCATTGATGCGATTGAAAAATTAAGAGAAAACAAGTATAAAATTTATGCCATCGAGCAAGCGGAAAAAAGTATTTTTTTAAATAAATTTCTTCCAAATAAAAATGAAAAAATTGCCCTCATTTTTGGAAACGAAATAAATGGAGTGGCTCAAAATGTAATTGAAAATTGTGATAATTGTATTGAAATTCCACAATTGGGAACAAAACATTCGTTGAATATTGCAGTAAGTGTTGGTGTTGTTGTTTGGGATGTTTTTTCGAAGATGAAGAATTAAAAAAAAGTTTTTGAAAACTTTTTTTTAATTCACACTTGCATTGTAAAAATTGTGCGCAATTAAATCTTGTAACAACATCCGCTGACCTTTATAAATAGCCGTTATCCAAGCATCATTTGTTCTTAATTTTATTACTTGCTGGCGAAAAAGTTCTGCTTGACGAAGAGTTTTAAATGTACGCATTGTAAAACGCGTAATGCCATCTGGATAATTTTTTTCGTCAACAGGAGGAGGAACTAAACTGTTTAAGTTTTTATGTTTAAAATTTTGAGGATGACGGTACGCTCCAATTTGTACAACAAAACTAAGTCCGTCCGAGCAAGTTTGTCCGCCTATCCGAATCAATTTATTATAGACAGCTGTGTCGTTTAAATCTTTTCCAACGAATTCAGAAAAGTCCACTTTTTCTGCACCGGCACAAGGATCGCTAAAAAATTGATTAACTGTTTGTTCTTTCCCGAAATAAAATACCATCACTAATGCACTTTTCGTTTGTGGCTCTTTTTCAATCAACATTTTTTTGAAATTATCTGCTTCAGCGAGTGTTGCAAAAGGTCCCATTGTGTAATGCACGGTTCCGTCAGGATATGTTTTTTGGTGAATTTTTCCATATTTTTTGAGATACCCTAATTTAAAATCAGAAGGATCTTTAAACGCGCCTAATTCTATTTTGAAACTCAAACCATCAATTTGTGATTTTCCATAATCGTTTTCCAACTGATTAGTGTTTAATTTTGTTTCGTCATTTAATCCAACCATAGCAGGGCTTTGTGCTTGATTTTGTGGTTGAATTACTTTCGTATCCGTTTCCGGTACATAGCCAATGCGGGTATATTCAGAGGCATAATATTGTTGAATTAATTCTCGCTGTCCTTTGTTATTAACCGTTACAGTGGTATGGTTTTTCAAACTGCTGTCTTGTTTAAATACTTGATATTTGAAAACTTCTGCATCTAAAAGTGTTTTGAAAGGACCCATCGAATAAGTGGTGTGCCCTTTTGAATCTACTCTTTTAGTAATATGTCCGAGCGATGTAATTTTTGTAGAATCAAAATCTGCAGCATTGGCATAAGTTCCGAGCTCTACGTTGTAGCTAACACTATCTACTTTCGCGTCAGCATGTTCGTTTAAAATTTTTTGATACATATCCGCTTCATAAACATCTAAATTATCTTCTGCGTGGTATCTCGCTAGTTGTTGGTTAATCTTTGTTTGTAAAGGTTCAGAGGAGTCGGCAACAGATGTTGTAGTTGGGTGTTGGGCTTTATAAGCAGCAGAATACAAATGCACATTTTCGGCTACTTGAACGTAAGTATCTAAAGATTTAACGTTCACATATTCAATGTGTGGTTCATAACCTTCTACTTCAATAGCCACTTTGTATTTATTGCCGGGAGTAAGCGCAATTAAATATTTTCCGGTTGAGGAATTAGATTGGAACGAACCTTTGTCTTCTCCCGTTTCTGCATTGGTTACTTTTATTGTTGCTTGTGTTGGTTTATCATCTGCCGTTACAACACCTACAACTAAAGCAAGTATAGGCTTTTCTCCTTGAAAGCCGGGACTTACAACATAAATATCTTGTTGTCCATAACCACCTTGTCTGTTCGATGAAAAATAACCTCTGGAACCATCTGCGCTAAGCACATAATAACGATCGTCTTCTGTGGAATTTACTGGATAGCCAATATTTACAGCTGGCGACCAAGCACTGTCTTTGTAAGTAGCATAAAAAATATCACTTCCTCCCATACTATTATGTCCTTCGGAACTAAAAAATAAAGTAACTCCATCAGGATGTATATAAGGCGCATCATCGTTATATGGAGTGTTGATATTGGGTCCTAAATTTGTAGCAGGACCCCAAGTTCCGTCAGCTTGTAATAGCGATTTATAAATATCTCTTTTGCCAAAACCGCCTGGACGTTCACTTGCGAAATACAAAGTTTGTCCGTCAGCAGATAAAGAACAACTACCTTCCCAATATTTTGTATTGATATTTGGACCTAATCTTTTTGGGGTTGACCATTCTGTTCCGTTAAGGTGACTTACATAAATATCTCCATTATCTTTTGGTGTACTACGATATGTGAATAATGTTTGTCCGTCAGCTGAAATAGCAATACTTGCATCGTGTCCTTTAGTGTTAATATGGTTTCCGATTCCTTCTGGCGCAAGCCAGGTGTCGCCAACTTTTTGAGAAACAAAAATATCTTCGTAATACTCGCCCGTAATAGTGTCAGGTTTAAATTTCGAATTTTCTAAACCTCCTGTACTTCTGGCTCCTCTATAAGTAAACATCAACACCGATTCATCTGCGGAAACAACAGGAGCGTATTCGGATGCACTTGTATTAATAGGAGGACCTAAATTTTTAATATCAACGCGCACTTTATTCCCCACTAATTTTTTAGCATTGTTGCAATAATCAATATATCGATTTGCTAATTTTTGCATATCCTCTGAAGGCTTAGGTTTGGAATTGAGATACTGATTAAAATAACCAATCGCTTTATCAAATTGATTATTTAAGTGATAAGCTCTGCCGAGATAAAATAAAATATCTTTTGCAGTAGGATCTTGTTGATAAACACTTTCTAATAAACCGATGGACTTGTCTTTTTCATCGCCTTTATGCAGATAACAAATTCCAGCTTGTTCCTTGTAATAAGGCTCTGCAGAATCGATTGCAATTAATTTTAAATAAACAGGTAAGGCGCGTAAATAATCTTGACCTTCAAAAAAATATTCCGCTTCATCTAATAAGTTAGATTCACTTTGTGCATGTTTCTTGGAATGCTTTTTACTTTGTCCAAAAGAGAGCAAGGAATTCGATAAACAGATTAAAAGTATCAGTAAGAATATTTTTCTCATCGTCCAAAAGTCATCATAAAGAGAATTGACAAATTCCAATTCTCTTTCTATTTACAAACAAATCTTTGTTGAAAACCATTAAATCATACCTTTGTCTGCACATCAAAAACAAAAAAATAAAATGATTTCATCAGAAATAGAAAACTACGTAACCTCTCACAGCACAAGTGAAAGCGAAGTGTTGAAAAAAGTAAATCGCGAAACATATGCGAAAGTTTTAATGCCGCGAATGTTATCGGGACACTTGCAAGGAAAAGTATTAAAAATGTTCAGCGAAATGATTCGTCCAACAACTATTTTAGAGATTGGAACTTTTACCGGATACTCTGCAATCTGTTTGTGCAGCGGATTACAGCAAAATGGAAAATTAATTACAATGGATATAAATGAGGAGTTGGAACCGATGGTAAAACAATATTTTTCGGATGCAAAGCTGCTCGACAAAATTGAATATCGAATTGGAAATGCATTAAATATGATTCCTTTATTAGACGAAAAATTCGAGTTGGTTTTTATTGATGCGGATAAAAAAAATTATGCTGCGTATTATGATTTAGTTTTTGATAAAGTTGTAAAAGGCGGATACATCATTGCCGACAATGTTTTGTGGGATGGAAAAATAATTTTTCCGAATGATAAAATGGATAACGAAACAAAAGCGATAGATGCATTCAATAAAAAAATAAATGCAGACGAGCGCGTAGAAAATTTAATTTTACCTATTCGCGATGGATTGATGATTGCGAAAAAATTAATTTAAAAAACGAATTTTATTTTTTGGATTCTTTGCGTTTTCTTTTTCCGAAAAGATGCAATTGAACGCCAAGAGTAATTTTTGGCAATTCCGGAAAAACATATCCCGATTTGAATTGATTCGATAAACGATAATCCCCGTAAATCATCCATCTGTTAAAACCGATTCGCGCCATCAAACCGTAGTTAAATGGATTCACGAAAACCAAACCTTTATCTTTTGTATCAGTGGTAGATGCTCCAGCTGCGTTGGCAACACTGTAAGTATCAACCGTTTTATGAACAACTGAAAACGTCCAATCGCCATAAGCGCCAATATCTAAATAATGACCTAATGAATGCGCGTTGTTACCAATTTGAAAACGATTAAAAAGCGTTAATTCAAAATCATTGAAATTCATAACTTCGCTTTTGTGTTGTACATTATTGGGAAGAATTTTTGCAGAATTTTGTTTCAAATTAAAAGAGGTAATGCGATAAGTTACATCGTAACCAATGGCATCAAAACTACATAAATCTGTTTTGAAAGTATATCCAATCATAAAATCGGTTGATTTACCGTAATTAATTGCATCTCCGGCACTGTCCGATTTTCCTACAACAAAACCTAAACCCATAAAAATGCCACGATATGTTCCTTTGTAAATTTCTGTTTTTTTTACTTGGTTATTTGACGTAGAATCAGTTGTCATTTTTGTGGCAGCTGCAATGGAATCTGCTTTTGCTTGTATGTCTTCCGTTTGTGCAAATGAAAAAGTAGTAATTGCAATAAATAAAAGGGAGAAAATTATTTTTTTAATCATATTTATTAAGTTTAAGTAGTTGAAGTTCTTTTTTTAAAATTATCGCAAAAGTATAAAAGTATAAATAATCTTTACATTTGGAGAAAATAAAAATTTTGATTCAATTTTTTTTGGTAAATGAATAGCGTATTTATAATAATTGGCGGCAATTTGGGAAACCGTTTTGAAAACATAGTGACAGCTGAAAAAATACTTTCAGAAAACATCGGAAAAATTATTTTTTCATCTTCCATTTACGAATCTGCTCCTTGGGGATTTCAGCACGAAAAATATTTTTTGAATAAAGTGGTGTGTATCGAAACACAACTTTCAGCTTATGAGGTTCTTTCCATTTGTTTAAAAACCGAAAAGCAATTAGGAAGAATTCGTGAAAATAGCACCATTACAGCACGGACAATAGACATTGATATTTTGTTTTTTAACGATGAAATTATCCAAACGGAAAACTTAATTGTGCCGCATCCGAAACTGCATCTTCGTAAATTTGTATTAGCTCCTTTGGCAGAAATAGCAGGTGACTTATTACATCCAATTTTCAAAAAAAATATTCATACATTATTATTTGAAAGCGAAGATATTTTAGAGGTTAAACGGCTATAAATAAGTAAGCTATAAGGTTAATAAGTGTTAATTCTTTCGCTTTTTTCAAATAACCTTGTATTTCCCAAAAACATTCTCTAATATTGCACCTCAAATTTTAAACTGAAAACAAATCAATTAACAATATCAAAATGAAAAAACAAGCTTTAAAACCACTAATTATTGTTTTAGGTGCTTCATTGGCTTTCGCTGGCTGTAACGGTTTAGCGAAAATGGTTAAAAATGCCAATAAAGTAACTTATACTGTTACGCCAAATCCTTTGGAAGAAAAAGGAGACAGCGTTTCTGTTACTATTGCAGGAAAATATCCAGCAAAATATTTTGGCAAAAAAGTAACTTTAACAGTTACTCCTTCTATTAAATTTGCTTCAGGAGGGTCACAAGATTTGAAACCAGTAACATTGGTAGGTGAAAAAGCTACAGGAAGCGGAACCAAAATTGCTTACGACAATGGTGGAAGTTTTTCATATTCTGATGTGATTGCGTATCAACCGGGAATGAAAGAATCAGAATTAGATGTAAAAGCAACTGGAACCGTTAAATCAAAATCAAAAGATTTTCCAGCAACAAAAATTGCTGATGGAACCATTGCTACTTCATTATTGGTAATGAATAACGAAAAACCAATTCTTGGAAAAGATAATTTTCAAAAAACAATTCCTGAACGCGATACAACTCGTATCTTCTACTTAATCAGCCAATCTGGCGTTCGTCCGGCTGAAATGGACAGTAAAGAAATGAAAGAATTTAAAAAATTTATGGATAATGGAACGCAAGAAGGGTTTGCTTGGGATGGAATTAGAGTAGATGCGTATGCTTCTCCGGATGGCGAAACAGAATTCAATTCACATCTTGCCGAAGATCGTTCCAAAACTGCTATTAATGCTATGAGAGAAACGTTCAGAAATATGAAAATGGACGTTGAGAAAGAAAACAAAAGAGGGAAAAAACATAAAGTTGTAGAAAAATTGCCAGTTGATTCAAAACTATCGGAAGAAAGTTTTTATAAAGTAGTTCATACTGGTATGGATTGGATTGGTTTCAAAACCAGAGTAGAAAATTCAGATATTAAAGACAAAGATCTTATTCTTCGCGTTTTGACAATGTATTCTGATCACGACCAACGGATGAAAGCAATTAAAGATATGGCTAAAACATATACAGAATTAGCTAATGATATTCTTCCAAAATTGCGCAGAGCAATTATCATTGTTGATGCTGAGAAAAAAAGCAGAACGGATGCACAAATTTCTCAATTGGTAACTTCACATCCTGATAGTCTTTCAGTAGAAGAAATTCTTTACGCTGCAACGCTTACAAACGATATGAATGCTAAAGCAAACATTTATCAAACTGCAGAAAAACAATATGCTAACGATTGGAGAACTTCTAACGATGTTGGTTATATGGACATTATGCAAAATAAAGTTTCTGATGCAGATGCTGAATTTCAAAAAGCAGACAAACTTTCGGCTAACAACCCAATTATCGAAAATAATATGGGTGTAGTTGCTTTAATGAAAGGCGACAGAAAAACGGCTGCTGCTGATTTCCAAAAAGCAACAAGTGCTGGACCTGAAGTTGCTTACAACATGGGAACATTAGATATTATGACAGGTGATTATGCAAGTGCAGTTAGCAGTTTCGGTGCTGATAATTCTTTCAATTCAGCATTAGCCAAATTGTTGAATGGAAATCCTGCGGATGTAGCTACTACAATTGATGCTTCTCCGGTAAAAGACGATGCAATGTCTTATTATTTGAAAGCAGTTGCTGCAGCTCGTCAAGCTAAAGCGGATGATTTAGTAAGCAATTTGAAAACAGCTATCAGCAAAGATGCAACGTTGAAAGACAGAGCTAAAACTGATTGTGAGTTTTTGAAATACAAAGACAATGACGCTTTTAAAACAGCGATTCAATAATCGAAAAATAAATTTTTGATAAATAAAAAACCCGCTTTAATGGCGGGTTTTTTTATGGAGGAATTTCTGGTTTGAAAAATTGTTTTTCAAAGAAACAATTATGAAAAAAAAAATATATTTGATTTTTACTAAGACAGAAGGATTCAGACCTATCTACCCAAAAAAGGTTGTATAGGTCTCATTTTGTCAGACATATACACTAGATGCCAATCAATACGGCTTCGCCTTTACGGTTTGGCACTCTTGCGAGCTTTTCAAACCTATTGCTTGGCATCGGCTCCGTGAAAAAAGTTGATATGCTACTTTTGTGAGGGCGAAGCCCTACTGCTTACATCACGTTGATTGCCGCAATTGCAACTCCTCTAATTTATCAACTTTTACCGCGTTTGCGGGCTTTAAGATAAATAAAGCAACTTTATTATCTTCGCCCTCAACTGCGGCAATCACGGAGCCGTTATGTGCCATATTTCGACCCCGACCGTCCGACAGAAACAAATATAAAAGTTTCTTTGTAACGAAACTTTTGCTATCTTTGCCAAGTGAATAATATTAGCTAATGGCCAGACATTTTGAAATCCTATTTTTAGACGAGGCATTTGAATTTTTGAGTGGTTTAGAACGGAAGCATTACGAAAAAATACTTTACAACATTCGTAAATCTCAGGTAGAACTTGACCCCGAACTTTTCAAAAAACTCTCGGACGACATTTTGGAATTTAGAACATTGTATCAAGGACTGCAATATCGACTACTCGCCTTTTGGGACAAGACTTCTACAACGGATACTTTAGTTGTTTCGACACACGGATTTATCAAAAAGAGAAGCAAAGTCCCAGACAACGAAATTCAAAAAGCGGTTAACATTAGGACAAAATATTTAGCAGACAAACAATTAAAAAACAAGAAAAAATGAAAGCATATACTTTAAACCAAGTTCAAGACAAACTAATTGGTAAAATTGGGACACCTGAAAGAGACGTATTTGAATACGAACTTCAAATGAACTTAATTGGTAAAGCCATTAAACAAACTCGACAAGAACGACATTTAACACAAGAGGAACTGGGGAAATTAATAGGTGTTCAAAAAGCACAAATCTCACGACTTGAAAACAATGCAAGCAATGTAACAATGGACACATTACTAAGGGTTTTTAAGGCTCTAAAAGCAAAAGTTAAACTCCATATAGAACTCCCAAACTTAAACATCAGCGTTGGACAATAATACGGCACATAACAGCACATTTGCAATAGGCGGGGTTTCGTGCTCCGCAGACAGTTTTATGGTAGCCGAAATTAGTTCTCCGCATCAACATTTGTGGTGAAAATCGCCACCTTCGCCAAGCCTGAAAACGTTAGGTACTATCATATTTAACAATAGGTTCAAGATAAGTTAAGCGGGTTATTTTTAATCATATTAAGTAATATTAGATAAATAATTTGAATTGGTTGCCAATTTAACGACAAAACTATTATATTCGACCTTTCAAACGAAGATATAGTTTATTTTCAGTTAATAGTAAAACAGATATGTCATTAAAAAAATACTTACAACAGTTTAGGAAAGAACAGTTGATTGCTCAAATAATTGAGCTAAATGCCAAATACAAAGATGTAAAAACATACTATGAGTTTTCTATCAATCCCAATAGTGATAAAGCGAAAGAGGAGGCAAAAAAAATAATCAATAAATGTATCAGTACTAATATCAACACTAATGGTGGTCCAAAATTAAAATTACAGGAAGCCAGAAAAGCTATTACTGGCTTCAAAAAATTATCCCCGACTGAAAATGATATTGCGGATGTAATGTTATTTTATGTGGAATGTGGTGTAAACTACACGAATTCTTTTGGTGATATTAACGAGCCTTTTTACAATAGTATTGCTGGGATGTTTCACGATGCCAGTAAATATATTCAAACAAATGGAATGCAAGCACAATACAAACAACGATGTAAAAAAATAATGGATGATAAGGCAAATATAGGGTGGGGGTTTCACGATGAATTAAGCGACTATTATTATGATTTTATAGAACCTCCCTTTAAATAAAGAGTTCAAGATTCGGTCGGTAGATTGCACAAAATAAAACCGTAATTAGCTATTTGGCTTTTTACGGTTTTTTATTTCTTGTTTTAGTCCACATTTAGCCCACAATTAAAAAATAGTAGTTAAAATTATTTTTCGTAATCTACAAAAAAATTAATCCAAATTAATCGTGCTAAACGAAATGTAAAAGGCACTAATATTATTTCGGTTATGGTAATAGTACCAATATACCACCAAGGGTTGGTATTGGCTGGCAATACAAGTACGGACGTTCCCCAAATTATCAGAAAAATTAATACATTTATTCCGTAACTTACATACATTGCTCCCCAATAAAAACCAGTTTCTAACTCGTAATTTTGTCCACAAACAGAACAAGGATTCGCTAATTTACCTGCTAATTTTAAATTGTACGGATTATTTGAAACCAAAAATCTTCCTTCGTGGCAACGCGGACATCTATTGTGAATAATGCTGTATAATTTGGTTCCTTGTAGCATAAAAATTATTTTTTAAATCTTTCTAATAATATCAATACTCTTGCTTCTACATACTGTGCATTTTTGTCATCCATAATCATCATGTCATCTATCCCGCCATTTTCATTTTCAAATTCAGTAAGAGCCTTTTTAAAATAGGCGTCTCGTTTTTTTAGCCAATTTTTTTGTGATTTATAAAGCGTTTTTCTGTCAGTCGAATCAAGCGTTGAGCGAAGTTTAAAATAAGTGACATTTAATAAGCTATCCATTTGAGCATAAAATATTTGTGTGCAGCATAACATGCATTCGCCTTTATCTAAACAGCCTTGGTATTGATTCTGTAAGCTGTCAATTGTTTTTTCAGATTGAGAAAAACAGGCGAAAGATAAAAAGCTAAAAACGATTAAAACAAAAACAGATTTAAATCTTTTCATAATGCGAAATTACGGAATATTCAATCGCTATTTTTTTTTCGGAACATAAAAAAACCTCCGTTTTTATGGGAGGTTTTCTAAATCGAAAAATTATTTTTTTACTCTATTTTAGCAGTTTCTACCGAAAATTTTATTTTCACATCCGAACCAACCATTACACTTGGTTTGCCCACATTGTAATCGGTACGATTTAATGAAAATTCTCCAGCAAAAGTATAAGTCTTAAAAGTTCTACCTTGCATTTTAAGTGAATCAACACCTACATAATTAAAGGGAACTTCCACTGCTTTTGTAACATTTTTAATAGTCAAATTTCCTTTCGCGATATATTTATAATCTGGATTATTTACTGCTAATTCAATATCCGAAGCTTTAAATTTAATGCTTGGAAAAGAATCGGTATTTAAAAATTCTGAACTTTGTATGTGTTCGTTTCTATTGTCGTTATTGGTGTTTATGCTTTTTACATTGAAAGTCAAATCAATGCTATCGTTTTTCAAATCACCGTTTAATTTCACAACACCAGTATCAATGCTCATCATTCCGTTTGCTTCGGAAAGCATGTGTCCTATTTTAAAATCAACAAACGAATGTGGTTTGCTTAGCACAAAAGTTCCATTTAATTTGGCAATATCTTGTGATACTGGTTTCAATGTATCGCTTGTATTGATTGTTACTGTTGCATTATTAATAACAATATTCCCATTATCATTATTTTTTTGAATGATGTGAGGCGCAATTACTAAAGAAACAATAGACATCAGTTTAATTAAAATATTCATGGATGGTCCAGAAGTATCTTTAAATGGATCTCCAACAGTATCACCAGTGATAGAAGCTTTATGAGGTTCAGAGCCTTTGAAATGTTTTTCTCCGTTTATCTCAACACCTTTTTCAAAAGATTTTTTTGCATTGTCCCAAGCACCACCAGCATTGGATTGAAAAATTGCCATCAAAACTCCCGAAACAGTTACTCCTGCTAAAACGCCTCCCAAAACTTCAGGTCCAAAAGCGAATCCTACAATTACAGGAATTATCAATGCCATGGCTCCCGGCAACATCATTTCGCGAATAGCGGCTTTTGTTGAAATAGCTACGCATTTTTCGTATTCAGGTTTTCCTGTTCCATCCATAATGCCTTTAATTTCGCGAAACTGTCTGCGTACTTCTTGTACCATTGCCATCGCAGCGCGACCAACAGCAGAAATAGCTAAAGCTGAAAATACAAAAGGAATAACACCGCCAATAAATAATCCGGCAAGTACTTTTGCATTCGAAATATCAATTACATTGATGTGAGCAGCGCCCATAAAAGCAGCAAATAAAGCCAATGAAGTTAATGCGGCAGAAGCGATAGCAAATCCTTTTCCGGTGGCAGCTGTAGTATTTCCGACAGCATCTAAAATATCTGTTTTTTCGCGTACTTCTTTCGGAAGCTCACTCATTTCGGCAATTCCACCAGCGTTATCGGCAATCGGACCGAAAGCATCAATAGCTAATTGCATAGCCGTTGTAGCCATCATTCCGGCAGCAGCAATAGCAACTCCGTATAATCCGGCAACATCAAATGCGCCAACAATTCCGGCTGCGAGTACTAAAATTGGTAAAGCAGTACTCATCATTCCTACGCTTAATCCGGCAATAATATTGGTAGCATGTCCGGTAGAAGACTGCTGAACAATAGAATTAACAGGACCTCTTCCCATCGAACAATAATATTCGGTAATTAAACTAATGAGTGTACCAACTGTTAAACCGATCATTACTGCGTAAAAAACGCCCATTGAAGTAAAAGTAATTCCTCTTAGCGTTAGCGAAGCAGGAAGCATCCAACGAATTAAAAAGAAAGAAGCAATAGCCGTCATAATAACAGCCGACCAGTTTCCAACATTTAAGGCTTTTTGAACGTTTCCGCCTTCTTTTACTTTCACGAAAAATGTAGCGATAATAGAAAACAAACTTCCCATTCCGGCAATTACCATTGGTAATAAAATTGGAGAAATTCCACCGAAATTATCTGTTACTTTTATTTCTCTGCCTAGCACCATTGTCGCCAAAATAGTGGCAACGTAAGAACCAAATAAATCGGCACCCATTCCCGCAACATCGCCCACATTATCACCAACGTTATCAGCAATAGTAGCAGGATTACGAGGATCATCTTCCGGAATTCCGGCTTCTACTTTTCCAACTAAGTCAGCTCCAACATCCGCAGCTTTAGTATAAATACCGCCACCAACACGTGCAAATAAAGCAATGCTTTCTGCGCCAAGCGAAAAGCCCATCAATACTTCCAAAGCTTTTTCCATTTCAGGTCCGTTTACATTTCCTGGTGTAACAAAAATTGTTTTAAAAACGATAAATAACGAACCTAAACCAAGCACTGCAAGTCCGGCAACACCCATTCCCATTACGGAACCTCCGCCAAAAGAAACAGCAAGTGCTTTAGAAAGACTGGTACGAGCAGCTTGTGCGGTACGAACATTTGCTTTTGTAGCAATGCGCATTCCGATAAAACCTGCCAAGACTGAAAAGATAGCACCGAAAATAAAAGCAACCACTATTAGCGGTGATGAATTAGGACCGGTTGAACCCAAGTAATATAAAAAGATACTGGCTATGATTACGTAATAAGATAATACTTTGTACTCTGCTTTTAAAAATGCCATTGCGCCATCTGAAATGTATTTTGCGATGGTTGTCATTTTTTCGTTACCGGCATCTTGTTTTGTTACCCAAGCCGATTTTATGGCTGTATAAATCAACGCGATTACTCCGAAAAAAGGCACTACATAAATGATGTTTTGCATAAAATAAATTTTTGTTAGGTTGTCTTATTCAATTAATTAGAATATAAATTTTTTATTTAAGGGCTGCAAAAATAGAAAAATAAACGGGATTTCAAAAATGGAATTTACGTTACTGATTTTAGCTGAGATTAACACCTGTGATTATTGACTTTTTGTAATGTAAAATAGGGGTTTACCGATTTGCGATTGGTAGAGATTTAAAATCGAAAACTGTCTGTGGATAACGAAACTTTACCTATTTTAGAAATGCTGTTACTTACTTCTATTCTCTTCTGTCGTTAGGTTTAGCTTCTGTTTAAAATATGTTGTCAGTCGTTGCAAAACATAAAAAGCTAATAATCCAAATGCCAAACCTGCCAAAAGTCCAAAAGTCGAACCTATTATTATAGTAGTCTGGAGTGTCCACCAATGAACTATTTTATTATACAGCCAAAACACAGCAACGCAAAATAAAAGTCCACCAATTGTCGATATTAAAACAATAAATGTCTTAAAACCTTTTGCAAATGATTTTTTGTTAAGTCCAACGATAATTGAAGTTGATAAAATGCCAAAAGACACAAGCCCAAATAGTATTAAAAGTCCTAAAACTGTTAATACAATTCCAGTTCCAACACATGTTAAGAGAAATACGAGCCCAATCATTGCGAAAAAGAATAGTCCTGGGGAAAAGTCGCCACTTTCGTCATAAGCGGCAGAGCTCTTTTCTGTAGCTATTGTATCTGTTTGAGCTGAGGTTATTATTTTAACTTTGCTGTCAGTTTTCTGCCCGAATGTTTTGAAACTTGTCAGACTGAAAAATAAAATTATAATTAAATAAAGTGTCCGTTTCATTGTCCCACTCTCTTTGTTAAATATTTAAAGAATTATAGTGAATTTTTCAACGTGAAGTCTTTTGAACATTTTAATATTTCGCTATCGTCAAAACCAAATAGGCCTTGTAATAAAGGGAAAGGTTTAACCACTTTTTCTCCAACATCTTTGCCAAATTGCTTTTCCTCGATTATGAAGTATGAAAACTCAAAATTAATGCTGTATTGTCTAGTAACCTGTCGATAAGTTGTAGCGCATTTATTACAACAATAAATTATATCGTCATAGTCTCCTAAATCTTTGGTACGGATTTTTTTTATCTCAGTTAAATAATTCAATTCTTTTTTAGTCGAACAAGCTATGAGGTAGTTAGTATCGGCACAAAATACGGGTCCGGCATTATAATTGTCGTGTAAAAAAGTTGTCAATTCTCTATATCTTGGATAATGACAAGGGCAAGATTCTTTTAATATTTCAGTCAAAATAGCAACAAGTGTTGCCCAAAGTAAGTCGGAAGATTCAACTGTCAATTGTCGTCTTGGTAGTTCCATTTTAAGTACGCAAAAAACATTTTTTTAAAATGTATATTTAAAATAATCAATATCTTTTTCAAACCTTTTCTCAATTATTTTTCGAGTTCTATCATTATATAGATTTCTATAATTAGTTGATTTAGAATTGGGATTTTGATTTTGTTTTACATTTTGTAATGTCACTCTACTATTTGTAAGATTTTTTATGTCATTAATCGCATTTTCAAAATCTTCTACTTTATAAATATAATCCATTAAAATCTGCCCTTCCGCAGAACTTAGCCAATCAAATTGATTTTTATGAAGAGTAGGATGAGAGCAAGTATCACTCGCATATATATGATTTTCACAAAACGCATCAAATGTCAATTTGTCTTTTAACTTTATTCCCTCATTCCTAAAGTATAAAGAAACTGCCCTGGACCATGGATTTCTAACTGCTGAAAATTTGAAAAAAGAGTCAAATATTTTGGCTGCTTTTTCTCTTAAAGCAGTATCACTTGGCATGTTACTATTAGGAAAAATTGTATTTGTTCCAAGACTTTCTTTCAATAAAAAAATATAAATTAAGTCGCGAATCTGAACAATATTTAAATGTGGATTTTCAATTATTGGAATTCCTGCTTGGCTTAATTGAATTCTTACAGTAGTCGTTCCTGTTTTTGGAACAGCGATAAAAATGATTTTTTTTTCAAAATTTACAGCCTCATTAACAATTTGCAATTTCGGATTTTGTAAGTCTAAGATCAATTTCGGTCGTCTTATCTCTATGTCAAATGTCTTTTCTAAAGTTTTTTTAATTTTTTTTTTAATTTTTTGCATGTTCAGCTATACTGTTTATTGTGCACAACTTGGTTATTTCCGTTATCTTTCCATTTATGGTTTTCGCTAATTACCTTATTGGATTCGGTTTTGTCATCTTTGGTTCAAATATATACTTTTATTATAAACTGCCAAATGGACTTC
>DATLTG010000472.1:0-3103 GCA_035533735.1 Bacteroidia bacterium | reverse complement strand
ACAAAATGCACCAACAAAACACAAATAAAGGAAAGTAACATTGGTAATATTATGTATTCAATGAAATCAATAGTAGTATTTTTTAGTATTTTGCTTTTGTGTTCGTGTAACAATGAAACTACTAATAAGCAAAATGCTAGTAGTGATAAAACACTTACACAAAAAGATACTACACAAACAACTGCTGTTGCAAAGAATCAAAATAAAATATCACCAAATGACAGTTTAACTAAGACAAACGAAAAATCGTTATCTCAAAAAAAATTCAAAAAGCATTCAACTTCAAAAAATAATTTTTTACCACTTGAACATTTTAATCATGCAAAAAAGCTGAATTTATTACCATCCTCTTATTATGTGATTAATACCGATAGTCAAAATATAATTCATAGTGCAAAAAATACTATGATTTATATTCCTAATGACTGTTTTGTATTACCCAATGGTAAACTTTATAAAGGAAAAGTTAAAATAGAATTAAAAGAAGCCTATAATTTAGCTGATATTGTACTTGGCGGTCTTAGCACAACATCTGATGGTAAATTTTTAACGACAGGAGGTATGGTTTATATAAATGCCACAGGCAGTAATGGAGAACAGTTGAAAATGCAAAAGAATCAACGTATTCATATTGAAATTCCCACAGATTCAAAAGATGCTCGAATGCAAAAGTATAGTGGAATTGGTATGAAAAATGGTGGAATTAATTGGAAACAAAGTGGTAAATTAGACAAAACACTTTTTTCGATTCCTGTAAAATATTTAGACTTTGACGGAAAAATAGACGGTGAAACTCTGAAGCAAGGAGATTGGACAAACACACAAATTTTTAAAGGAGACACAAATTATTCAGAGTCTTTTTATGATTTGCCTACAAAAGCTCCGATTATAGCTAAAAATGCAACCAATGATATAATCTCATCCAAATACGATAATACTTATATTCATACGAGGGAATTTACAAGTAGATTTAACGAAATTATAAATGATTTTTATTGTTTGTCTCTTTTTGTACCTAAGCCGCTTAATCCTAAGTCTCAAGTTGCAAAATACGATAGCCTTGTAAAGTTAGTTTTAAAAGTGTACGAAAATAATATAAATAAACCTTTTGGGTATGCCGATTCGATAGTATATACTATTGCGCTTCATACATGGGAAACAGATAGTCTTATGCACAAGTACGGAAAAGGTACTTATGATGATTATTATTATTCTGTAAGGTATGCTTGCAACAGAACATCTACGGTGTTTAAAAATTATTATTCAGAGCATTTAGGAGAAGTTGAAAAATTTAATTTTGGTGTTAATCTTTCTCTGCCGTCAGCATATAATGAGCTTTTAAAAAAGCGGATGTCTCCAGAAAAAGCAAAAAAAGTATTACGAAACTATAAAATTAGACAAGGGATTATTGAAGAATTAGCACTGGAAATCAAGAAAAACAAAAACGCTACTAATGCACAAAACTCGGTTTTTTATGCAATAAATGTTACTAAATTAGGATGGGAAAATGTTGATTTTTGTTCTATTTTATTACCAAAAAAGGAATTGATTGTAAGTGTGAAAAACAATTTTGATTTGAATCTTAAAATGGTCATTGTTATCCCAGAAATAAACAGTGTTGCATCTGCTGATTTTACAGGTAATACTTGTAAAATAAATTATTTGCCATCTGGAATGGATGTACAATTGATTGTTTATGGGCTAAATTCAAAGACAATATATTTTTTGGCGGATAAAACTATAGGCTCAAATATGAAACAAAATCTCAATTTTCAATTAGAATTAAATGAAATGAATAGTGTTGATTTTACGAAAAAAATAAAGGAGCTATTGAATTAACTACACATAACTTTCCATAACTTTCCACGAAAAAGTGATCATTAATTTCCACGAAGAAGCGAGATAAAAAAGTACGAATATTCGTTTTTGGGGTTATAAGGATTTTAGCTTCGATTTTCCAAAAAAATATTTCCGAAAAGAGAATAAAAAATGCTTTTAAAAATATTTTATATCCCCGATATTTATTTTAAAAAAATATATTTTAAAAATTCTACGTTTTTAAATTTAAAATTATTACGTAACGCTACGTTACGTAGAAAAATAGGTGCGTTACGTATAATTTTAAAAAAACGTAACGTAATTTTAAAACGCGTAACGTAAATTTTAAAAACGTAACGCATAATCCAAAACCACGTAACGTATATTTATTTCAAGCCTTGTTGAAATATTTATTCAATGGTTAATGAAATGAAAAAAATAAATTCAATTTTGAGGCATCTATTTTGCAAAACAATACTCGTTTTTGTACATTTACCTATCAAAAAAATAAATCGAATTATTTTTCGGTACGTATTTTGTTTTGGTAAAAAAATAAAATTTATATTGATTATCGGTTATAACAAATAAAAATAAGAGCCATGACAGAACCAGATTTTCCTACAAACGAAGAAGCTATTGAAATTAAAAAACACATTGAAAATCTGTTTCCAAAAACGGCAGATTTTTTACTTTATGCAAAACCATTTTTGACACATTTGGCGGTGCGAGAAAAATACGAGGACTATCTGTTAGTATTAAAAAAAATAGGCATTAATGGCATAGAAGAAATGGCGAGTCGCTTTACAGAGTTTAGCAGTATTGTCGCAGAAAATAGTATAGAACCCTTCAAAGGTATTTTTGAAATGCTTCAAAAGAAAGATAATTATTTGCAATCCATCGGAGCGAATTGGAAGAGCAGAGAAGTGGGATTATGGAAGAAATAACTTTTGATAGCCTTACCCCTTTAATGAGTGAAACACACGATGCCATATATGATAAATATTTAAACAACTGGAGTTCTTTGGATGAAAAAATAGCAGACTTGCCACAAGAGGAAGAAATTTTAGTTAATTATTTTGAAGTATTGATGGCAAAATTATGGTTTAAATACCTGATTGTAAATCCAGCCATTCCCGAACATTTATTTTCAGTATTTATGAAAGATTTTTTACTACGTTATTTTAAAAGCATGGAAACTTTGTATAGTGAGGAAACCGTGCCCAAAGAATTAATAAGCTATATCGAAACTATACACATACCGAACGAAGAAAAGTTACGTGCAAAA
>DATLTG010000471.1:0-6075 GCA_035533735.1 Bacteroidia bacterium | reverse complement strand
ACCTAAAAGCGTATTTATATCTGAATCAGAAAATGGAAGTTCTATCATGTTTTAAAAAAAATATTTTCACAAATGAATTACTTCTCCATAAGCTGCTGCTGCTGCTTCCATAATGGCTTCACTCATTGTTGGATGCGGATGAATGGTTGTCAATAATTCGTGTCCGGTTGCTTCTAATTCGCGCGCCATTACAATTTCTTCAATCATTTCGGTTACATTAGCTCCAATTAAATGTGCACCTAAAATTTCTCCATATTTCGCGTCAAAAATTAATTTTACAAATCCATCTTTTGCACCTGCGGCACTTGCTTTTCCGGAAGCAGAAAAAGGAAATTTACCTATTTTAATTTCATAACCTGCTTGTTTTGCTTTAGCTTCAGTAAATCCAACAGAAGCAATTTCGGGCTGACAATACGTACATCCCGGAATGTTATTATAATCCAATGGTTTTGGTTGATGACCTGCAATTTTTTCTACACAAATAATTCCTTCTTTACTTGCAACGTGCGCCAATGCTTGTCCACCAACACAATCGCCAATGGCATAAATACTCGGAATATTTGTTTGATAAAATCCGTTCGTTAAAACTTTTCCTTTATCAACGGCAACTCCTATTTCTTCTAAACCAACACCTTCTAAATTTGCTTGAATACCAACAGCAGAAAGCACCATTTCACAATCAATAATTTGTTCGCCTTTGGCATTTTTAATTTTCACTTTACAACCTGTTCCTTTGGTATCAACCGATACTACATTCGTTTCGGTCATTACTTCAATTCCAATTTTCTTGAACGAACGCGCTAATTGTTTAGATACTTCATCATCTTCCACCGGAACAATGTTTGGCATAAATTCAACCAAAGTTACTTTTGTTCCCATTGTAGCGTAAAAATAAGCAAACTCAGATCCGATTGCTCCTGAACCTACTACTACCATTGACTTTGGCATTTTCGGTAATACCATTGCTTCGCGGTATCCGATAATCTTTTTTCCATCTTGTGGGATATTTGGCAATTGGCGCGAACGTGCTCCCAGAGCCAAAATAATATTGGTAGATTCGTAATCTGTCGTTTTTCCATCGGCATCTTTTACTTCCACCGACTTTGGAGATTTCAATTTACCGAAACCTTTAATAACATCAATTTTATTTTTCTTCATCAAAAACTGAACGCCTTTGCTCATTCCGTCAGCAACATCTCTACTGCGTTTTACCACACTTTCGAAATCTACTTCTATATCTTTTGACTTTATTCCGTAATCAGCCGAATGATTCAAATACTCCAGCACTTGCGCACTTTTCAGTAACGCTTTGGTTGGAATACATCCCCAATTGAGGCAAATCCCGCCCAATTCTGATTTTTCTACAACTGCCGTTTTTAATCCCAATTGCGATGCTCTGATAGCAGCCACATATCCGCCAGGTCCGCTTCCAATAACTATTAAATCGTATTTCATAATTTTTATTTTTTTTGAATATAATAGGTGCGAAATTAATAAAATTTCTATTGTGAACTTCCTTCTTTAAATTTGAAGATAAATTTATAATAGTTCTATAAAAATCTGTAAGTTTGCTGCTCTTATTTTTAGGCATGACAGAAAAAAAGCAAAAAGTAAAATCGCCTTTAGCAGCCATTTTTTTTACCGTTTTTATTGACTTGGTCGGACTTGGAATTGTTATTCCGATTATGGCTCCATTGCTTTTAGATCCACACAATACCATTTTGCCTTTTACCGCTTCTGTACATTTCCGAACGCTTTTATTAGGATTTTTAGTTGCGGTTTATCCATTGGCTCAATTTTTTGGAGCTCCTGTATTAGGGGCACTTTCCGACCGACATGGAAGAAAACCTATTTTACTGCTTTCCTTATTAGGAACTTTTGCAGGATATATTTTATTCGCCTTAGCGATTATCCACAACAATATTTATTTACTTTTTTGCAGCCGTTTATTGGATGGTTTTACCGGAGGAAATATTTCCATTGCTTACGCAGCCATTTCGGATGTCAGCGATGATACTAACAAAGCAAAAAACTTCGGAATGATTGGCGCTGCTTTCGGTTTAGGTTTTGTACTTGGTCCGTTTATTGGTGGAAAATTATCCAGTCCCGAAATTGTTTCTTGGTTTACATTGGCTACACCTTTTTGGTTTGCAGCCATTCTGAGCAGCATCAATATTATTTGGGTATCGTTTTCTTTTCCCGAAACACTTGTCGAGAAACAAAATACGCCTGTCAGCTTAATTACCGGCATCAGCAATATTAAAGAAGCATTTGGTTATAAAGATTTACGCATTGTATTTTTAATTGTGTTTTTGCTGACGTTGGGTTTTAATTTTTTCACACAATTTTTTCAAGTTTTCTTGATTGACAAATTTAACTTTAACGTTTCTAAAATAGCTGATATGTTTGCCTATATTGGCGTTTGGATTGTTATTGCGCAAGGAGGGGTTTTGCGTCCTTTATTAAAAAGATTTAATGCCTTGCAATTATTGGCTGTTGCAGCATTGCTTTTAGCCATATCACTTCCGATGCTGTTAATTCCTTCGGATTATAAATATTTGTATTTCGTAATTCCGTTCGTTTCTATTTTTCAAGGATTAACGCAACCAACTATCAGTACTGTAGTTTCCGATCAAGCTAACAAAACCGAACAAGGCAGAATATTAGGAATTAATCAATCTATTCGTTCACTCGGAATGGCGCTCCCTCCTATTTTAGCCGCTTATATTACACTCATCAACATCAGCTTTCCGATATTGGCAGCCGCCTTTTTTATTTTATTGGGTTGGATAATTGTTGCTTTTTACTACAAAGACTTGATGAAGAAAGAACAAAGCAATCGGTTTTCTTAAAAAATTATTTTTATTTTTTCTATTCAGCCTGTTTGCGAAGCACGAAGCTCCATTTTGCAATCCGCTTTTTATTTTGTAGTAATGCTGCCCATTTGTTTGGCTAATTTATCATACTCGATATCATTCGGTTGCCAAAGTTCTATTTTGTTTCCTTCTATATCCATTATGTGGACAAACTTTCCGTAATCAACCGTTTCAATGGAATCTGTAATGGTAACGCCTTCATTTCTTAGTTCTTTAACAAGTGCTACTAAATTTTCAACGCGGTAGTTGATCATAAAATCTTTTGTAGAAGGCGCAAAATAATTGGTTGTTTCCGGAAATGGACTCCATTGTGTAAAACCTTTTTTTGTTGTGTCCGCACCTTGACGCCATTCAAAAACGGCTCCGTATTGGTTCATATTTATACCCAAATGTTTTTGATACCAATCTCTCATTTCTTTGGGATTTTTACATTTAAAAAAGATGCCGCCAATGCCGGTAACTTTTTTCATTTCTGTTGGTTCCTTTTTTTGTTTAGTAATAATGGTTTTAAATGCGAAACCAAAACAAAAGGAAGTAGCAATTGCTAAAATTAATAAGGAAGTTTTTTTCATTTTGTCTATTTGATATTAAGCTTTCCTGTAATTATATCTGCTATGAGTAGTAGCAATAAAAACTATTCCTTTGGCTTGTTATCAGATTCTTTCTTAAAAGTAGCAACTTGAAATTTATTACTCCAATTCTTTCTTAGTTGGTATGTTTCTATATCGAAATCAGTTTCGATTTTAGGTTCTGGAATATTTTTACCTTCTTCAATTTCCTTTGTCACGATTTCTTTTAATTTATTTGAAGTATTTTTTAAATTAAATTCAGAGGCATTAAGGTCTTTATAAATTAGACTAATTACGAGATACTTATTAATGGTTTTGTTTGTTCCATATTTTTCAATATCTTCTGTCAGAATTGATGTTGAATGATTAACGTATATATTATTCTCTTCATTTAGGAAATCATTTATTTTATCTTGAGTTTTTTTATCAAAATCGAACTTTGAATTTTCTGATATTTGAATTTTAAATATTTCTAATTTAGTTTGTGACATTTTGCTCAATATTTTTGTATTTAACTATAATTTTATCCAATAATTTATTAGTATTTAGTAATGCTTTTTCCATTTCTTTAGTCTCCATTTTATCTATAATATCCAAAACATTCCTAATCACATCTTGCTTTGTGATACTATTTTCATTTTTTCTATCTTCTTTTATAAATGAAAAGAAATACTCCTCTAACACTTTAACTATTGGAAGTTTTATTGGTTCTTTATTTTCGTAATCAATGTAGCTTTTATCAAAAACCCCAATATCTTTTATTGAGTTGCAATAATTATTAAAAGCTCTAACATAAACTTCTTGTGGAAACAAATCTTCAAAAGTTCGTTCTTCCTTATCTGAAAAGACATCGTTTATTTCAATGGAAGTCCACTTTTTATTCTTCATTGCATTTATATATCCTTTTTTCTTCTTTTCTTTTAATGCTTCATTATCACTATCAAAAATAGCTATACCCGCTAAATCTAAATTGTTTCCTCCAAGGTAACTTAAAGTTTGAGAAATATTTGTAACACCGCCTGCATTATATATATTTAACCATTCAAGTTTTTTGTATTTTTCATTCTGAAAAAGTCTATGAAATGCAAGCTTTTCTGTATTTCCTTCTACAACTAAATTTATATCGCCTAATAGAAAGCTGTCATTTAAGAGAATACCTAATTCTTTTCGTAAAACCTGATATTTGTTCAAAAAAGGTTTGTGATTAATTTTTGTCCCTTCTTTCGGTGATTTATATACAAATGTCAAAGCATCAACATTATTTCTTATTGTTAAGAATGGGTTGTGAGTTGTATACAACAATTGTGAATTTTCAGCAATTTCATTGAACGAGATGAGTAAATCTTTTGACCCATTTGGATGTAAATTATTACCAGGTTCATCCAGAAGTAGAATTGTTTTTCTATTTCCGTTTTTTATTTTAGAATATAGTTTGTTAATTAGAAATGAAAAATAATATTTAAATCCTGGACTACGTTCATCAATAGCAAAACTAAGCCTAGTATTATCTCTTATCACTAAGCTCAATTTCCCACCTCTAATTGTTTGAATTCTTACATTAATACTTTCATCTTGTTTGTAATGTTTTTTCAATATTTCATTAAATTTTTCTTCGAGATTTGACAAGTAAGAAGATATGAAATTGTCATCTTCTGTATCTAAGGTAGCCAAGTCTTCGCAGCCTGAAATATATAGTAATCTCCTAAAAGTTTCATGTTTCTTGTCTGTTCCTAATAGTTGCTCGACATTTGCAGGTTCAAGTAATAATTCTTCATTTTCGTAATACTCAATATTAGGATATATATTTTCATGAAAATCATTCCAAAATTTAGCTTTATTTTTAACTTGCTCACTTATATTTATTGAATAATTTACTTTGTCAGTAAGAACAATTGATATATTTGAAATTCCGTTTCCCCACCTTTTAAGCTGAACAAAAGATTTGTCGGAAATTTTTGGCAAGTTGTTTAATAAAATTGGACTTATTTCATTATTTAATAACTTAACAAGTTTCGTATATGTTTCATTTGAAACACTAAACAAACCTATCAGTATTGGAAATCCTTTGGGATAAGATATTGAATTTTTATTTAATAGATTTTTTGTGAGTTCATAATCTAGAAAATTCAAATAACTGATTGCTTGAATAATACTAGATTTACCACATTCATTTTTACCAACAAAACAAAGTTGGCTACCATTTAACTTGACTTTTACTTTCTTAATTGATTTAAAATCATATATTTCAGCTTCTATTAATTTCATTATGATTGGGAATAATATGTTAGTTTTATTGTTGGTATTACATTAGCGTTATTACCATTCCAAGTAGTGATAATTATATCCTCGCTTTCAATTTTGGCAATAATATTTCCATTTGCATTTAAAAAAATGTCCCGCTTATCAGTTGCCGTTTTAATTGCCTCTTCAAGTTGTCCTGTGTTGTAATTCATTCCTGTGAAATAGACTGTTTTTTTCATTTTTATTACTTAACTCATGTTACGCAAAATTAACCATCGGTTATTCATAACTATTTAAAATACATAAATAGATTCTTTGATAGCATAATAGCTTTGCTATATGCAAGGATTATTAGATTTATACACAGATTATCTGTTAAGTAGCTTCGG
>DATLTG010000470.1:0-2738 GCA_035533735.1 Bacteroidia bacterium | reverse complement strand
CAAAAGCTGCTTTATTTGCTATTCAAAATTATTGCGAAAAAATAAATCGTAAAATTCCGGTTATGGTTTCTGGAACAATTACAGATGCCAGCGGCAGAACACTTTCCGGACAAACTACCGAAGCATTTTTAAATTCTATTTCGCATGTTGATTTATTAAGTGTTGGTTTAAATTGTGCGTTGGGCGCGAAAGAAATGCGTCCATATATCGAAGAAATGGCTCAGAAATCGCCTTTTTTTGTGAGTGCTTATCCCAATGCCGGATTGCCGAATCAGTTTGGCGAATACGATCAAGATGCACATCAAATGGGACATCAGATCGAAGATTTTTTACAATCCGGATTTTTGAATATTGTTGGTGGATGTTGTGGTACTACGCCATCTCACATAAAAGAAATTGCTGAACTTGCAAAAAAAGCAACACCTCGCAAACCTGTTACTGCTGATACTTTAATGCACCTCAGCGGATTAGAACCTGTTACGTTACGTCCCGAAAGTAATTTCATGAATATTGGTGAACGTACCAATATCACTGGCTCAAAAAAATTCGCCAAACTTATTATTGATGGAAAATACGAAGATGCACTTGCAATCGCAAAAGACCAAGTAGATGGTGGCGCACAAGTTATTGACATTAATATGGACGAAGGAATGTTGGACAGTGAAGCGGTGATGGTTACTTTTTTAAACCTCATTGCTTCCGAACCGGATATTTGCAAACTGCCCATTATGATTGACTCTTCTAAATGGAATGTAATTGAAGCCGGATTAAAATGTGTGCAAGGAAAAGCAATTGTCAATTCAATTTCCATGAAAGAAGGCGAAAATAAATTTCGCGAACAAGCACATAAAGTAAAAATGTACGGTGCTGCTGTAATCGTTATGGCATTTGATGAATCTGGTCAAGCTGACACATTGCAAAGACGAATTGATATTTGTAAACGCGCCTACGATATTTTAGTAAACGAAGTGAAATTTCATCCTCAAGATATTATTTTCGATCCGAATATTTTTCCGGTAGCAACTGGAATGGATGAGCATCGCAGAAATGCCATAGATTATTTTGAAGCTACCAAATGGATTAAAAAAAATCTTCCTTACGCCAAAGTTAGCGGAGGTGTGAGCAATGTTTCTTTTTCGTTTCGCGGAAACGATACCGTTCGGGAAGCTATTCACTCCGCATTTTTATATCACGGCATTAAAGCCGGAATGGATATGGGAATTGTAAATCCCGGAATGTTGCAAGTGTATGATGAAATTCCAAAAGATTTATTAGAATTAGTAGAAGACGTTTTATTAGACAGGCGCGAAGATTCCACAGAGCGTTTATTAGCACATGCAGAAACGTTAAAAAATGTCGGAAAACAAAAATCTGTTAAAGACGAAGAATGGCGAAAAGCTCCGGTAGAAGAGCGTTTATCACACGCTTTGGTAAAAGGAATTGTTGAATTTATAGAAGCCGATACCGAAGAAGCCAGAAAAAAATTTCCGCAGGCATTGCATGTAATTGAAGGTCCGTTAATGTCGGGAATGAACATTGTGGGCGATTTATTCGGAAGTGGAAAAATGTTTTTACCGCAAGTAGTAAAAAGCGCACGCGTAATGAAAAAAGCGGTGGCTTATTTATTGCCATTTATGGAAGAAGAAAAACGGAAAAATGGAACCGTTGCAAAAAATAACGGAAAAATTTTAATGGCAACTGTAAAAGGCGATGTACACGATATTGGAAAAAATATTGTAGGCGTTGTGTTAGCTTGTAATAACTACGAAATTATTGATTTGGGAGTAATGGTTCCTTGTGATAAAATTTTAGATGAAGCTCGAAAACAAAACGTAGATATTATTGGATTAAGCGGATTGATAACACCTTCGTTGGATGAAATGGTGCACGTGGCAAAAGAAATGGAACGACAAAAATTTACCATTCCGCTTATGATTGGCGGAGCTACCACTTCGCGTGTACATACAGCCGTAAAAATTGCGCCTCATTATTCCAACGCGGTTGTTCACGTAAACGATGCCAGCAAGTCTGTTCCAGCAGCTTCCAGTTTAATTTCCGATATTTTACGTTCGGATTTTATGGATAAAATTAATGCTGATTATGCGCATGTTCGCGAGCAAAATAAAAATGCACAATCTGCCAATAAATTTATTTCACTTGCTGAAGCACGAAAAAATAATTTTCCAATTGATTGGAAAAAAAGTAAAATAGCAACACCTACTTTTACAGGAAATAAAAATTTTATTGATTATCCAATTGCTGAGATTGCAACTTACATAGACTGGACTCCATTTTTCCATGCTTGGGAAATGAAAGGTTCTTATCCGAAAATTTTTAATGATCCGGAACGCGGAACGGAAGCAAAAAAATTATTTGACGATGCGCAAAAAATGTTGCAGCGTATTATCAGCGAAAAAATGTTGCAAGCCAATGCTGTTATCGGAATTTATCCCGCAAATGCAATTGGCGATGATATTGAAATCTCGACAAAAGAAAACAAAAAAATAACTTTTCATACACTTCGTCAGCAAACAAGAAAACCCGCAGGACAATACAATGAAGCTTTATCGGATTTTATTTTACCACAAAATGAAGCTTCGCAAACGGATTATCTTGGAGGATTTGCAGTAACAACTGGAATTGGAATTGAAAAATGGTTAGAAACATTCGCAAAAGATTTTGATGATTATTCTTCCATTATGTTGAAAGCACTTGCCGATAGACTCGCTGAAGCATAA
>DATLTG010000469.1:0-3869 GCA_035533735.1 Bacteroidia bacterium | reverse complement strand
CAATGTATCTGCCATTAAGTGTGTCATTTTTATAATAGGATACTCCTGAAGTATCATTAGGGTAATTATAATAATCTACACTTACACCATTCATTCTTCCATTTATGTATGTGTAACTTGATTTAACTTTTTTACTATTATAGAAATTTTCAGGACTAAATTCATTCCATATTTCGCAATAACGCAATAAAATACCATTGCTATTTTTAAAACTTCCTATATTTATTGAAGTTCCATTAGTGTCATTACATTCAAGATTTACCAATAATGAATCTTTTATAGTTTGTTTTGATATTAGATGTCCATTGCTCCACCAACGTTTGTCAACTTCAATTCCTCCTGGCATAAATGTTTCTTCATTTCTTTTTTGATTATTGTTATACCAATCTGCATTAATATAGTTTGAGTCAATTTTGTCATAAGTCTGTGAAAGTTGTCCATTCTTTCCATAATATTTTTTGTGAATCATTTCACCATTTTTATATATTATTTTACTGTTTAATTTGTAAATCAAACCATTTCCTTCGCTTGGATATTCGTAATATTCTGTATATAAACTATCCAATTCGTCATTACTGTTGTAATTTCCAATCGATTCAATTTTATTATCCGAAAAATAAGTTACCACTTTTACTCTTTTACCATTTTTGTAAGTGGTTTCCTTCGAACCGTGCACATCACCATTATTTGAAACATTCCCGTTTGGCTGAACTGTTATTGTTGTGGCTCCTATTTGATATTGCCAAGGCAATTTTTCAACTCCGTTACAAAGTGAGTCGTGGCGGTAATACAAATGATGCAAGCTGTCTGTGCAAGTGCAATGGTTTTGCGCTTTGCTAATTTGTACTAAAGCAATAATCGGAATAAGAAAAAACAGAAATTTTATTTTTCGTTGCATATATTCAGTTTCATGAATATTTTATTTCAATACCAAAGATAGTTTTTAATTATTTCAGTTTAAAATTTATCGGTTTTGTAATAATTGTTTTCCTTGAAGTAAATCGCGTTGAGCGGCATCTTTGTTGCCAATAGCATTTTCGGCATACGAGCGATAGAGCCAATAATTGCCAACATTCGGATTTATTTGAATGGCAATCGAGAAATCGTTAATCGCATCTGCAAAACGTTTCATTCTGACGTAAGTCATTCCTCTGCGATAATATAAATCCACGTAAATGTAATTTAGTTGAATGGCTTTGCTGAAATCCGCAATGGCATTTTCATCGTTTTGTGTGTCGTAATCGTACAATCCACGATTATAATAGTTAGCCCAATAATTCGGATTCAATGAAATAGATTTCGAAAAATCAGCCAAAGCTTTTTGGTTTTCTTTGAAATCTCTATAAATATTGGCACGATTGGAATAAGGCAAATAATTAGTGGGATCAATAGCAATAGCTTTGTTATAATCAGCCAAAGCCGCAGAATCTTTTCCGCGCTCTTTAAAAATATTTCCGCGATTATTATACGCCAAATCATAATAAGGATATAATTTTATGGAACTGTTATAATCCTGCAAAGCCTTGTCATCCTGCTGAATACTGTGAAAATATCTTCCACGATTTACATACGCTTTATAAATTTGAGTGGAATTATTTTCTTTCTGAATAACATCCGTCCAAAGTGTATCACTGTTTTTCCAAACTTGCGTTCGAGCATACGTTTGAAAACTAAAAACAAGAATTACAAAACCTGTTAATCCCAAAACAAAATGCCTGAATTTGCTTTTCGAAATCCAAATTTTATTTACATAAAATGCAATAATAAATGCCAAACCGATGTATGAAAGATAGCTGTAACGATCAGCCATTACAACCGTTCCAACGGAAATAAATTGCAATACCAAAGCAACTGAAACGAAATAAAAAAGCAAACCAAATACCAACGCTTTTTCTTTTCTTAAGAAAAAATAAACGCCCAAAATAATGCTTAATAAAATAAATGGCGAAAGGTGAAAAACAATCGGCATACTTCCCGTTTTAGTAAGTGTTGGATACGGATAATAAGCAGATAAATGATAAGGAAAAACAAATTTTACGATGTACATAACAGCTCCGTAAGAAGCAAATTCGATGCGTTGAAAAAGAGTGAAAAATTGCATGTTTGTAATCGCTTCGCCACTTTGAATTTTAACTGCTGCAATGCCAAATCCTAATGAAATCAAGAAAAAAGGAATTTTCTCTGTAAAAATTTTTCGTTCCCATTTTACTTCCGATAAATAATCCATCAATAAAAGAATGACAGGAAACACAACCGCCATTCCTTTCGATAAACAAGAAAGTATAAATAAAATGAGTGTACATAAATACAAAATTATTTTTTTTGTTTCACGATAATAAAAATAAGTAATTAATCCCGCCAGAAAAAAGAAAACGTACAACACATCTTTTCGCTCACTTATCCAAGAAACAGATTCAACGTGCATTGGATGAACGCCAAATAACAATGCTACAATAGCTGCCATTAAAAGGTTTTTCTGAGTAATCAGAAAAATAAAAAAGAAAACTAAACACGTATTTAAAATATGAAAAAAAACATTTTCTTGATGATAAGCTTCCGGATTTAATTTGTCGCTTTGATAATTCCAAGCCAACGTTAACATAGTAATTGGGTGGTAATTTGCGGAAACGGGCGTTTTAAAAATTTCTTTTACAGGAACTTTATTATTCACCACCAAAGGATTTTCTAACACATAAGTAGGATCGTCCCAATTGGTAAAACCATTTTTAAGCGAAGGCGAAAAAGCGATATAAGTAATTAGCGCAATTAGTCCAATTACAAATAATAGTAAGGGTTTACTAACTGTTGGTTTTTCTATTTTTGAAAACTTTTTTTTCTTAGATGCCATTCTAAAACTAAAAATTAATTTTCAACGAAATTAGAATTTATCATTCACAAAAATTCAAAAAAAACGTCCCGAAAAAATTTTTTTTTCGGGACGTTTTACAACAATTATCAATTGTCAATTTTACATTCTCAATTAATTATCTGTCTTGTTTCACAAACTTTATTGTTTGGGAAGTTTTGGCTGTGGTAATTTTTACAAAATAAACACCTGGTGATAATTGACTGATGTCTATCGGCAACGTTTTTCCATTACTGATTTCAGTATTTGTTTCCATTAACGTTTTACCTGTGATATCAATTACATCAATACTCGCTTCTGACGCTTTTCCTTGCATGGTAAAACTCAACGACAGATTTGTTGTTGCAGGATTTGGATACAAATTCGTGCTGTTGTTTTCTGATAAATTCGCAATGCCTGTTGTGATTCTTATTACTACAGTAAATGAATCTATTGCACTGCATCCAAAACTATTGGTTGCTGTTACAGAATAAGTAGTTGTTGTGGTTGGTGCTACAACTGTTGTATCTGTTGTTGATCCGCTTGTCCAAACATAAGATGTACCTCCACTTGCTGTTAATGTATCATTGGTTCCAGAAACAATACTATCCATTCCTGTTATGGTTATTGTTGGTAATGGATTTACTGTTACACTTGCTGTGGCTGTGCCTTTACATCCATTTGCATCTGATACCGTTACACTATATGTATTTGCTGTTGATACTGCTATTGAATCATTTGTACTGGATGTGCTCCAGTTATATGTGAATGGAGAGCTTCCGCTTGCATTGGCAACTAAAGTATCCATCGTTCCTGCACAGATGGCAGATAATCCGCTTATAGTTGCTGTTGGTAAGGAATTTACGGTTACACTTGCTGTGGCTGTGCCTTTACATCCATTTGCATCTGTTACCGTTACACTATATGTATTTGCGGTTGATACTGTTATTGAATCAGATGTACTGGATGTACTCCAATTATAGCTGAACGGAACATTTCCGAATGCATTGGCAACTAAAGTATC
>DATLTG010000468.1:0-12189 GCA_035533735.1 Bacteroidia bacterium | reverse complement strand
CGGCTTTTGTTTTTGACGAAGAAAAAGTTTTTTTCTTGCTTTTATTCATGTAACACA
Source organism: Bacteroidia bacterium (assembly GCA_035533735.1). Lineage (GTDB taxonomy): Bacteria > Bacteroidota > Bacteroidia > DATLTG01 > DATLTG01 > DATLTG01. Next base: position 12,132 of record DATLTG010000468.1, on the reverse strand, counting down.
AAAATTAAAATAGATTTAAAACAGCTATCTATAATGATTTTAAGAATTTCAAATATCCGAAATTTATTATTATCTACAGAATATATATAGAATCATTTGCTACTTTCGAAGAATGAAAATTCTAATTATAGAAGACGAGAAAGAATTAGCAGATTCCATTTCTGCTTACCTTGAAGAAGGAGGTTATAAATGTGAAGTTGCACCAAATTTTGTAATAGGTGATGAAAAAATACATCTATCTAATTACGATTGCGTGTTGCTTGATATAACATTACCTGGCGGTAGCGGAATAGATATTTTACATCATTTAAAAAAAACAAAACCTGATGCAGCAGTTATTATCATTTCTGCTAAAAATTCATTGGATGATGTGGTAACAGGACTTGATTTAGGTGCAGATGATTATTTAGCTAAACCATTTCATTTATCAGAGCTTAACGCAAGATTAAAATCAATTATCCGCAGAAGAAATTTTAGCGGAAACAACGAGATTGTATTTAACGAAATAATTGCTATTCCTGCCAATTGGGAAATGACAGTAAACGGAAAGTTTGTTGAGCTTACAAAAAAAGAATATGAGTTACTGTTGTATTTCCTCGCAAATATTGACAGGATGGTTACAAGAGAATCAATTGCAGAACATTTATGGGGCGAGGAAGTGGATAGATTTGATTCCTTTGAAGTAATTTATTCTCATATAAAAAATCTTAGGAAAAAAATCTTAGAAAAAGGTGGAAACGATTATATTAAAACGGTATATGGTATGGGTTATAAATTTACTAAAAAATGAAACTTCTTACTAAAACCAATATTTATTTTTTTTGTATTGCATTAATAATGTTTTCATTTGGCGGTGTCATTTTTTATCAACGTATGAATGCAATAAATAAAATGGATGCCGATGAAAAGCTTGCAGAAGAAAAAGTAAAAGTAGCCGACTACGTAAATTTAAATAACACTTTGCCTCGAAACAATATTTTCTTAGGGGATTCTGTTGTATTCACTCCAATTAATTTGCATGAAAATGATAAAATTGGTCATTTTATGCTTTATAATTTGGAAGAAAAAGAATACGAGCCATCTCAAACTCTTGCATTTTCCATTCTTATCGACAATCAATTTTACAGAGCAACCATTTATCGTCCATTACTTGAAGCCAACGACTTGACAACTGCAATAGCTGAAGCAATAGCCATAATAGTCATCTGCCTTTTGGTTGTATTATTGTTTTCCAACTTTGTCATCACAAAAATAATGTGGGCACCTTTTTATAAAACATTAGAAAAGATAAAGTCCTTCGATATTTCAAAAGAAAGCCCACCCGGTTTTGCAAAAACAACTATTCATGAATTTAATATTCTTAATGATGTATTCGAGTCGATGACAAAAAAAATAACATCTGATTATATCAGTCTAAAAGAATTTGCGGAGAATGCATCGCATGAATTACAGACACCACTTGCAACAATTCGATCTAAATTAGAATTGCTTATTCAATCTGAAAAACTTACTGAAAAACAGATGGAACAAATACAAGTTGTATATGAATCCGCTGTAAAACTTTCAAAATTAAATCAGGCATTATTAGTTTTAGCGAAAATTGAGAACAGGCAGTTTTCATCAACAAAATCCGTTGCTTTAATGGAACTTATTGATCAAAAACTGGAAGCATTTAGCGAATTATTAATACATAAAAATATTTCCGTTCAAAAAAATCTGACTACTTTTTCATTGCAAATGAATCCTATATTAACCAATATCTTATTAAATAATCTTATTGGAAACGCTATTAAACACAATATAAATTCAGGACAAATAGTAATTGAACTTACTTCGCAGCAATTATCTATAGCAAATACTGGAACCTTGCTCACCATACCTCCTGAAAAACTTTTTGAACGCTTTCAAAAATCAGATTCTTCTTCTGATTCGTTAGGCTTGGGACTTGCAATAGTTAAAGAAATTTGTAATGTTTATGGGTTCCATATACAATATGAATTTGCAGAAAATACTCATACTATTACTGTTCGCTTTTAAAAATTTTATTTTTGAAATTTCTAACTATCGTTCTATTATTTCTACGATAGTTGTTTGTCCATTTCATTTCTGTATAATATTCGCAATATGGAAGGAAATACAATGAGTAAAAGTGGCAATGCAAGTATAAAACCTCCAATTACCGCAATGGCTAATGGTTGATGCATTTGTGCTCCAGTTCCTATTCCTAACGACAACGGAAGTAAAGCGATAATGGCTCCAATGGCTGTCATTAATTTTGGGCGTAATCGCGTTGAAATACTAAAAATAATCGCATCATCCACAGATTTATTTTTTAATGAATCTTGGAATTGCTGAAATGTAAAAATCGCATTTTCGCCAATAATTCCAACAATCATAATTAATCCAGTATAACTTCCCACATTAAGAGGCGTGTGCGTTATATAAAGAGCAAAAAGACTTCCAACATCTCCTAATAAAGCAATTAATAAAATTAAAAGTGCTACTTTAATTTTTTTGAAAAGGCAAAGAATAACAATGAAAACTAATAAACTGGCTGTTATTAAAATTTGTAATAATTCAACAAAAGATTTTTGTTGTTCAGCATAAGAACCTCCATAAGAAATAGTATAGCCTTGTGGTAAATTAATATTTGTTTTGATTTGCTTTTTTATGTCTTTCATCACACTTCCTAAATCGCGCTTATCTAAACGAGCTGTTACAATTGCAACTGACTGGTTATTTTCCCTCTGAATTTCTGTTTCTCCATCATCAAGACTGATGTTGGCAAGAGTTGTAATCGGTTTTAACTTTCCGTCTGCTAAAAAAACAAATTGATTTTTCATACTCGAAACGGTTGTATTGGATGCATCAGGATAAATCATTCGAATATCCGTCATTTGCTGGTTTTCCATAACTTGACCAACCACATTTCCTGTTAATTGAGTTTGCATTTGATATTGGAAATCTGCCGGAGTAAGTTGGCATTGTGCTAATTTGGTAAAGTTCGGTTTTACTGTAATGGAAGGACCTGCAACTACAACGCCATCAAAAACGTCTGCAGTTCCTTTTACATTTTCAACAAGGTGCGACACTTTTGCAGCTGTTTTGTTGAGATAAATTGGATCTTGTCCGAAAATTTTAATTTCAATTGGTTGTGCTGAGCTCATCAAATCGCCTAAAATATCTTCTATACGTTGTCCGAAATCCAAACGAATAGAAGGCTCTACGCTTTCTGCTTTTTTACGTATTTCATCAATTACTTCATCTGTTGATTTATGACGGTGTTTTTTAAGTTGAATAAGATAATCGCCAATATTGGCTTCGCTAATTTGAAATCCCATTTGAGTACCCGTTCTACGCGCATACGTTTTCACTTCTGGAATTGTCAAAATTTGTTTTTCAATTTTGCGTAGCATGGAATCCGTTTGTTGCAGTGAAGTTCCCGGAGGACTAACATAATCCATAACAATAGATCCTTCATCCATTTGAGGCAGAAAGCCTGTTTCCAAACGAGGTACAATTTGCCAAGCAGTTAAAATTAATCCTAAAATCATCAAAATGCTTAACGATGGATTTTTAATAAAAAATCCAACCCACTTACGTTTTTTAATTTCGTGAATAACAGGTGCAGCATTTTTTTTGCTACTTTTTTTCTCTTTTGAAAAAATAATATAAACAACCGGTAAAAAAATCCACGTTACAAAAAAGGAGCAAATAAGAGTAATAATCATAGTATTTGTAAGGACTTTAAAATACGATCCGGCAACACCAGTCATCATTTCAAAAGGTATAAAAATTACAATTGTACTTATTGAAGAGCCAACCATAGAAGGAAAAAGATAATCAATGGCATTTTTCACTACAGTTGCGGGATGCTTTTCGGGATGTTCTTCAAACATCCGGTGAATTTGCTCTGTAACAACAATGGCATCATCAATAATAAGTCCGATAGAAGCCGCCATTGCACCCAACGTAATAATGTTTAAAGTATAGTGCATTGCATACACCACAATAAAAGTAAGTGCTAACGTAACCGGAATTATAATTAAAATGGTGAAGCTCGCTTTGAACGATTGTAAAAAAACAAAAGCTACAATAATGGCTAATAAAAGTCCAATCCATAAACTGTCACTAACACTTTTTACGGCATCGGTTACAAAATCTGCTTGATTATAATAAGGTGCTAATATTACATCCTTCGGAAGAATTTTTTGTAGCTCCTTTACTTTTAATTGTAAGCGATTGGATAAATCTATTAAGTTGGTATTGGGATGTTGTAAAATATCTATCAGAACCGCTTCTTTTCCATTTGCATTTATTTTTGTGTATTCTGTTTTTTCATGAATCTCAATATTAGCAATATCTTTAAGTGTAATAATTCGTTTCCCTGTGTTTTCAATTACAATATTTTCTAACTGATTCTTATCATAAATACCTGCATCTGTAAGCGTAAGATATAATCTTCTATAATCAACAGTATAGCCGTTGGATTTTATAAAATCAGCATTATGTATCGCATTCCTAATCATATCAGGCGTTATAGACAATGCACTCATTTTTTGTGGATTTAATTCAATCCAAAATTCTTTTGTTTTACCACCAGCTACTTGGATTGACGAAATCCCTTCCACTTGAGAGAGAAAAGGTTTTATGAGATGTTCTGAAATTAATTTTAAAGCAACCTGAGACTTATCTTTACTCTCAACAGTATAACCGATAACAGTTGTTGTTGAAGGGCTCATTTTCTCAACTGTAATTTGAGCTCCGGCAGGCAATTCATTTCGAATCTGATTAATATAAGATTCGGCTTGTTGCTTACTTGTTTCAACGTTTGTATTCCAATCTAAAAAAACGGATATTTCACAACTTCCTCTGTTAGTGATACTGCGAATGCGTTGTGTGCCTGTAATTTGTTTTAAAACATTTTCGAGTGGCTTGGTAACCGTAATCATCATTTTATCAACGGGCTGCTCGCCATCATCCACCATAATTTTAATTTTAGGGAATGTAATGTTGGGCAATAAGGAAGTTTCTATTCGAGAATAGAATAATATTCCGCTGGCAATAATCAATAACATAATTACTGATACTGGGCTTTTATATGTCGAAAAAAAGTTTTTCAAGGTTTTATTATTTTCACACTTGCTGTATCTGTTAATCCATAATTTCCTGAAAAAATAATTTTATCAGAAGCAGAAAAAACAGGAGAAATTATTTCTACTTTATCCGTTGATTCAATGCCTTTATTTATGTTAATTTTTACAGCAGTACTATCATTTATTAATTTCATTACCCAAAAATCAGTTTGCGTAGGATTGGTCAATATTGCTGTTTTGGGTAATACAAAAGCATTTTTTTTAGTTGATTTTGTAATTACTATTTTAGCTATCAAATTTTCGGGAAGCTGAATTTCAGATATTGGTTTAACAATGTAATTTTCCGTTTGAGATAACTCGTCCATTGTTGGTAATCGACTGTCAATTTTAGCTTTTATTTGTTCGCTATCTGGTAAAATAATAGTACACAATTCATTTATTTTCACATCATCGTGTAGCTCATAAGGAACGCTTAATAAAAACACTAAACTATTTTCATCGGCAATCATACAAAGCTGATCACCATCTTGTACATAATCTCCTTTTTGATGATTCATTGTAGTAATAATTCCATCTTTATTGGCAATTATTTTCAATATTCCTGAAAAAGAAAACGAGGAATCTTTTGTGTTACCAATTGCTGATGCTTCTTTGGTTTGCATTGTAAAAAGCACTTGTCCTTTTTTAACTTTATCGCCAATATTTACTTCCGTATTTTGTATATAACCATTGGCGATGGCACGTGCTGCATCTTTAATCAAAAAAGAAGAAGTAGCACTTAGCGAAACTTGATCTGAAATAGTTGTTTGCGAAATAGAAGTAACACGCACCGAAGAAACTGCTTTCACATCATCATCCGAAGAAGAAACTTTATTTTTACATCCAGCGATAGCTAAAAAAATAAAAGCAAAGAGAGTGAAGGTAGTATAAAATAATTTTTTTTTCATTGTTTGATTTTATTCATTTATAAAATGTTACCAATTCCAATAATTTAATTCGTTTATCAAACTTAATTTTTTCAATTGATTTTGATTTAATTGTGCTTGAATACTCAATTGATTTTTCACAGCCAATACAAAATCTGTGATAACAATAGTGCCTTGTTCTAATTGTTGTTTCGAAACATTAATCAATGTTTGAGATGTTTTTAATTGATCCTTTAATTGTTGCCTAATGATATTATTAGCTTCCACTTCACTTTCAATACTGGCAATTTCGGCAGCATGATGATTCAAAAAAAAGTTTTTGTAATCCATTCTTGTATCTTCCGCAATTTTTAATTTTTGTTCCTCTAACTGACGTTGCTTTCCGTCATAAATAGGCATCGAAAAATTTAATCCAAAACTGCTTCCGAAATGTTGATAAATTAAATTGTACGAAGCAGAGTTAAGACCAGCATCTGCGAACCAGTTTAATTTGGGTTTGTAATTAACGGCTATTAAATCCTTCGCATTACTAATTTTTAAACTATCCGTTTTAAATTGCATAAAAAAAGGATTTGAAAATGAATTGGAAGAATTATTTTTTACCACTAAAGGTTTGTCTAATGCAATTTCCGAAGTATCTGAAATGCCACAAATTAAATTTAATTCCGAAATTGATTTTTTTAAATTTTGGTGAAATTGCATCGTATTAATTTGTTCCGTTTGCAATTCAATTTTAAAATTCAAGTAATCGGATAATTTGTAAATACCTTTATTTAAAAGCTTGTTTAAGATAATTTCTTCCGATTGCAACATGTTATAAATACTGTTTTCGAATTTGTATTGCTCTTGAAAACTATATGCTGCAACGTAGGCATCTACAATATTTTTTCTCAAATCGTGCTCACTCAATTGTTTTGAAACACCAACTGATTTACCATTTAGCAGCACTTGTTGCATTTCTGCTTCTTTTGTTTTTTTGAAGGTAAAATCTTGCGAAACACTCAATACAGAACTATAAAGTCCACCATTAGTAATAGCGTTATCATAACCGTAACCGTTGATAATAGGTGCATACATAAATGAACCATACAAATTTACTTTCGGTTTATAATTGGCGATTAATTTTAAACTCTCAATGTTATTGGATAGCAATTGGTTGCTATAATCCTTTAGCAATGGACTATTTTTAGTGCCTTCAAGTAAATAATAATCTAAATTTTTAGATTGCGCATTTACCAAAGTCAACGCAAATACGGAAAACAGAAATACTAAAAAGAATTTGAAAATTTTCATCGTTTTTAAAAGGAATCCAAATATCGGAAAAATTAATAAAGCAAATCTATATTGTAAATCTGAATTAATTATGGATAAACTATTACTAACTTCAACTGAATTAGCATAAAAATTCTTTTTAACAATAATTAACATTAACTAACGTTCTGCTTTGAATTTTCTAAAACTCATAGTATCATGCACATTGAGTACATTTCCCATTCTTGTTTTGTTATTGAAACCAATCGAATTAAGATTGCTTTTGATCCCTGGATTACAGGCGGAGCTTATCATAATCAATGGCAACTATTTCCTCAGCCTTTTGACACAAAACCCGTTGAAGAAGCCGATTTGATATTGATTTCTCATGGACATGAAGATCATTTACACAATGATTCTCTCAAAAAAATTCAAAAAAATGCACATATCTTTTTTCCATTTCAATGGAGAGAAGGTGTTGTAGATTATTTGAAATATTTACAGTTTAAAGATATTACCGAAGCCGTCAGTTTTAAAACTTATACTTTTAAAGGCATAAAAATTACGTATCTCGGATATTCTCTCGAAAGCGTTATCGTAGTTGAATGCGAAGGATACATTATTGTAAATATAAACGATGCGCTAAATTCTAACCACGAAACTGCGGTTAATTTTTTATTGGATAAAATTAAAACGAAATGGCCAAAAATAGATTTTCTATTATCAGGTTGGAGTGGTGCCGGATATTTTCCTAATAAAGTTCATTATAAAAATAAAAACGATGTAGAAGTTGCCCGAATTAGAGAACAATATTTTGCCGATAATTTTTGTCGCTTTACAAAATATCTTCAACCTGAAATTGCCATTCCATTTGCTCCAGGTTTTGTTTTGCTGAATAATGAAAATAGATGGATTAATGAAATTAAATTCCCAAGACAAATTGTTGACAGCTATTACAATCAATATTTTGAGAGCAAAACCAATATTCAATTTCCAATATTATTTCCAGGTGATTTTTTTACAGATAAACAATTGCACAAAAAATCTCTTTACCATAACAATAAAGACGATCATGAAATTTATGCTTATTTAGATAAAATATTCCATAAAGAAATTGCATACGCCAACAATATCGAATATATCAGCGAAGACGAGATGAGTAAGCTGGAAAGCAAGTTAGTTTATTGGCTTAATAAAAATAAATCATTATACAATCCAACAGTAATTGAGGATGCTATATTTAGTATAAAATTCACGGATGTGAAACAAAATATTTTTTTTAATATCTGTGTAGCAAATAAATTATTTTTAGTTAAAAGAAGTAATAATTCATGTAAAGAAGACAGATTAATTATCACAACAAAAGCAAAATTGTTGTCATTAAATTTTGATAGAATTTGGGGCGGAGATATATTATCAATCGGATATGCCATAGATATAGAAGTATTTGAGGAATTATCGCTCGAAAAAAATTTGGATGTTGTTTGTGTTCGACTTATTACGCGTTATCCTATTTTTAAAGATGATGTTGCAAATCATGCAAGCAGAGTTTTAAAATATTATTTTAGCAATCCTTCGCTCACTAATTTATGGATTAACCAAAAATTAAAACTTCGTCCTTATGTTAATAAATATCCTTTTAACGAACGCGATCATTGGATTACATATAGCAAATGTGATTTGTGTCAGGTTTGTAAAATGCCCGAATTAGATTTTGACAATTTAAATCAATAGTTATTTCCATTTGGCATTTTTATTTTTCGTTCTTTTGCTTTGAAATTTAAAAAACGCAAAATGAAATTCGATAAACATATATTTATTTGCACCAACCAACGTGCAGTTGGCGCAGAAAAGAAAAGTTGTGGCGAAGCGCAAGGTCTGGAATTGGTAACCGCTTTTAAAACTGCTTTGAAAGAAAAAAACTTGCCAATTAAAGTGCGTGCGCAAAAAGCTGGGTGCTTAGATATTTGCAATTATGGTCCTACTTTGGTAGTTTATCCGGAAGGTGTTTTTTATGTGAATGTACAACTTTCGGATGTATCGGAAATTATAGAAGAACATATTATACATAATCGTCCGGTTACACGTTTGGTACTCGACAAATCAAAGTATTGATGACTGATTTAGAACCTTCGCATTATTATAAAAATGCGGAAATTATTTTGCAAACTGCCCATCAAACATTAAAAGATTTCGGAATGTTGAATCACAAAATTTCATTTTCCGGAAACACAGAAACCGCTTACCAAGAACTTTTCGAACAAATTGAACCGCTTGTCGCGAAACTGATTCAAACCAATTACCAACAATTATTAGATTTGCTTTATCGCATTGATGTGAACGAAAAAAAAGTTTCTGAAATGCTTAAAAGCGAAAATAAAGAAGAAGCAAATTTCGCTAATAAAATGACGACACTCATCCTAAACCGAGAACTGCAAAAAGTGATTATCCGAAATGCGTATTCGTTAAAAGGAAATCAAAATTTGGAAAAATAATTTTTCGAAAAATCAAATTCTCTTATTTCAAAACCAAATTGAATATTTTGCTATTTTTGTCGCTCAAAAATTAATTTTTAAGACATGGCAAAAGCAGACAATTATCAAGCTCCCGATTATTATTTAGTGGATGATTTATTGAGTGATGAACATAAATTAATTCGAGATGCAGCGCGCGCTTGGGTGAAAAAAGAAGTAACGCCAATTGTGGAAGAAGCTTGCCAAAAAGCAGAATTTCCGAAACAATGGATAAAAGGTTTGGCGAGCATTGGCGCATTTGGTCCGTATATTCCACAAGAATATGGGGGTGCCGGATTGGATCAAATTTCGTACGGAATAATTATGCAAGAATTAGAACGCGGAGATTCCGGATTGCGCTCTACCGCTTCTGTTCAAAGCTCTTTAGTGATGTATCCAATTTATACTTTTGGCTCGGAAGCGCAACGAAAAAAATATTTACCTAAACTCGCAACAGGCGAAATGATGGGCTGTTTCGGACTTACTGAACCTGATTTTGGCTCCAATCCTTCCGGAATGATTACCAATTTTAAAGACAAAGGCGACCATTATGTTTTGAACGGTGCTAAAATGTGGATTTCAAATGCTCCATTTGCAGATATAGCTGTTGTTTGGGCGAAAAACGAAGAAGGTGTTATTCACGGATTAATTGTTGAACGCGGAATGTCAGGTTTTACAACTCCTGAAACACACGGCAAATGGTCGTTACGCGCAAGTGCAACCGGAGAATTAGTTTTCGATAATGTAAAAATTCCGAAAGAAAATGTATTGCCAAATGTAAAAGGATTGAAAGGTCCGTTGAGTTGTTTGAACTCGGCTCGTTACGGAATTGCTTGGGGAGCTATTGGCGCAGCAATGGATTGTTATGATTCGGCTTTGCAATATTCTAAACAACGCGTTCAATTCGGAAAACCGATTGGGGGTTTTCAGCTTACGCAGAAAAAATTAGCGGAAATGATTACCGAAATTACAAAAGCACAATTATTGGTTTGGCGCTTAGGAGTTTTGAAAAATGAAAATCGTGCTACTCCTGCACAAATTTCAATGGCAAAAAGAAACAGCGTAAATATGGCTTTAGTTATTGCACGTGAAGCACGACAAATACATGGCGGAATGGGCATTACAGGCGAATATCCAATTATGCGCCATATAATGAATTTAGAATCGGTTATTACTTACGAAGGCACACACGATATTCATTTACTAATTACAGGAATGGATGTTACCGGAATAAATGCGTTTGAATAATTTTTATACCTTGGGCAGAAAGCAAAATCGAAAAAATTACTTTCGCAGAAGTAATTGGCAGAAAACGAAATCATAATCATAAAATGGAAGTTTTTTCTGCTCCGTAAAAAGATTAAATCTTGGTATATTCTATGAATTTCCTTATTTTACAGGAACTCCGCTTTATCTGCTACAAAAAATTATTTCTTCTTGAGGATTTTATAACCAATCTGTTTCCGTGGTTTTGGATGTTCTTTTTTTTCTAAAAGTTCATCCAAATAGTGAAAAACAAGTTCTATGTTTTTGGTATGATTTTCTGTTTTTCTTTCTAATTTTTCTATCGCTAATCGTAGTTCAGTATTGTCTGAAAACATTTGTCTAATGCGTGTAAATATTCGCATAATTTGTATATTAACTTGTATAGCTTGCGAGCTATTCAATACACTTGATAGCATTAACACTCCGTGTTCTGTAAAGGCATTTGGTAGTTTTCTTTTTCCGCCCCAACTTGAAGTCGCATTCTGCGACTTCAAGTTTTCAAACTCTTTTTCATTCAACGTTATCATAAAATCAGTCGGAAAACGTTCGCTATTACGTTTTACCTGCTCATTTAATCTCCTTGTTTCAACTCCGTACAATTCTGCTAAATCACTATCCAACATTACTTTTTGACCTCTGATAAAATAAATTTTACTCATCACTACTTCATCAGCTATCATTAATGCTGTTTCTTTCTTTCCCATATTCGATTTATTTTTATCTGTTTCCTTTACCAAAAGGGATAGCTACGAATTATTTTAATTTCTTCGTTTAAACCTTTAGGTTTTTTAAAACCCTAAAGGTTTCGGTTCCAGATAACTTTTTCGATAGTACAATAAAATCTAATAGATTTTACTTCGTCAGTAATTCGCGCACCAATCCAGAAATAATTTTTCCGTCTGCTTTTCCAGCTAATTGTTTAGTAGCAACTCCCATTACTTTTCCTAAATCGGCTATTGAAGTGGCGCCAACTGTTGCAATAATAGCTGTCAATTCTTTTCGAACAGCATCTTCGCTCATTTGTTTCGGAAGATAATTTTCAATTACTTCAGCTTGATATATTTCTACATCTGCTAAATC
>DATLTG010000467.1:0-4406 GCA_035533735.1 Bacteroidia bacterium | reverse complement strand
ATCAATTTAATAAAGAACAATTTTGTGCTACCAATCCGAGAGTGCTGGAAAATCAATCAAAAATTAATGATATAAATACACGTTTTAAAGACGCGCTCGAAAAAAATAATTTAGAAGAAGTTCGTCAAATCATTTTGGATTGCGAAATTGTTTGTCCTGTTTCTGGAACAAAAAACTGGACAGAAGTGCGCCAATTTAATTTAATGTTTTCTACGCAAATTGGCTCTGTGAGCGATGAATCAGGAACTGTTTATTTACGTCCGGAAACAGCGCAAGGAATATTTGTGAACTTTTTAAATGTGCAAAAAACAGGCAGAATGAAAATTCCGTTTGGTATTGCACAAACCGGAAAAGCCTTTCGTAATGAAATTGTAGCGCGACAATTTATTTTCCGGATGCGCGAATTTGAGCAAATGGAAATGCAGTTTTTCGTAAAACCAGGAACAGAAATGGAATGGTACAACTATTGGAAAGAAACGCGCATAAAATGGCATCATTCTTTTGGTTTTTCTGACGAAAATTACCGCTTTCACGATCATCTAAAATTAGCGCATTATGCCAATGCTGCTTGCGATATAGAATTTAATTTTCCTTTCGGATTTAAGGAATTAGAAGGTATTCACAGTCGTACCGATTTCGATTTAAAAGCGCATGAAAAATTTTCAGGAAAAAAATTACAATATTTCGATCCCGAGATCAATCAAAATTATGTGCCTTATGTGGTGGAAACTTCCATCGGTTTAGATAGAATGTTTTTGGCTGTACTTTCGCAATCTTACAAAGAAGAACAATTGGAAGACGGCACTTCACGCACTGTACTTCGTATTCCGGCATTTTTAGCTCCAGTAAAAGCAACCATTATGCCATTGACCAAAAAAGATGGATTGCCCGAAAAAGCACGCGAAATAATGGATGTTTTAAAATTCGATTACGTTTGTCAATACGATGAAAAAGATTCCATTGGCAAACGCTACCGCAGACAAGACGCCATCGGAACGCCATTTTGCATTACGGTAGATCACCAAACTTTAGAAGACAATTCCGTTACCATTCGCCACCGCGATAACATGCAACAAGAACGCATTTCGATAGAAAAAATAGCGGAACTGATAAATGATAAAGTGAGTTTCAAGAAAGTTTTAGCGAACGGGAAAATTATTTTTTGAGAAAACAATCTGGGGATTCTTATTCTGAACTTTAAAAGCCCTGAAGGTTTAGCTGCTAATTGAATATTAATATTGAAGTAATTTTATTGGTCTCAGGGTCGGATGAATTTTTCCATTTGCGAAGCATTTGGAAAAAGAAAACCACTGTTTTCAAACAGTATCTTCGTCATCCGACTTTAGTCGGATTCCACCCAACCTGCGGACTTTAGTCCGTAGAAATTGAGTTGTTTTTTATCATCAATTGATTTGTATCACTATCTAACATCATTAGGTTATCCTTTTTTATTGTAATCAGATTCTTCGTGGTATAACCGTTGAAATATATTATGAGCGTATCATCTTTGGTTAAAAAATATTTATATGATTTGTCCTGATCAATATAATAGATAGAATCTTTTCTTATTTCAAAGTCAGTTACTAAATCACTCTTAAATGCCCAAACTCCAAGTATTTGTTTTTTCAAAACCTCATAAGTAGACTTTTTGCTGGAAGATTTAAGAGATTTTTTTTGATTTTTTTGAATCAATGAACTATCAATATTTTGATTATTTTTATTTGTATCATTTGTTTTAGATGAAGTACAACTAAAAAACAAGATTATAAAAAGAATAAAGAAAGGTATTAATAATTTTTTCATTTATAAAAAACAGTTTAAGAAGCTTGCTCTCCGGTTAGTAATTTAAAGCCTTTGCCGTGAATATTTAAAATTTCCACAGAAGAATCTTCTTTTAAATATTTGCGCAATTTGGTGATGTAAACATCCATACTGCGACCGTTAAAATAACTGTCGTCTTTCCATATTGCATTTAGTGCGAAATTACGATCGAGTATATCGTTGGAATGCACACACAAAAGTTTTAATAAATTAGCTTCTTTGGTAGTTAATTTTTGCTGTTTCCCTTTAATTTCAAGCAATTGATGGTTGTGATTAAAAGAAAATTTTCCGATTTTAAATTCATTCTGATCGTTTCCGGCTGTAGCCTGATTTTTTGTTCTGCGCAAAACAGCAATCAAACGCATCAATAATTCTTCCATACTGAAAGGCTTTGTAATGTAGTCGTCTGCGCCAATTGTAAAACCTTCAATGGCATCTTCTTTCATTGATTTTGCAGTAAGAAAAATAATCGGAATGGTTTTATTTTGCGATCGAATTTCTTTCGCGAGTGTAAATCCGTCCTTTATCGGCATCATTACATCTAATACGCAAACGTCAAATTCGCTTTTCGAAAAGAATTCAAAACCTTCTTTTCCATTAACAGCTAATTTTATTTCGTAGCCTTTGGCTTCAAAATATTCTTTTAACAGATTACCCAAATTGGTGTCATCTTCTGCTAATAATAATTTAATTTTTTCTTCATTCATGATATTATTTTTTTAATTTTTAATTGGTAAAAAAATGCGAAAAATAGTTCCGTGACCTAATTCACTTTCAACTGATATTGTTCCATTGTGTTTATCTACAACGGTTTTAACATAACTTAATCCTAACCCAAATCCTTTTACATTGTGAATGTTTCCGGTGGGAACTCGATAAAGTGTTTCAAATATTTTTTTCTGATTTTCTTTACTGATGCCAATTCCATTATCATTTATGGCTATTTCGATTCCGTTGCGAATATTTTTTGTGGTTACTTCTATAATCGGATTTCGTAACGTATATTTAAGCGCGTTATCAATTAAATTATAAATGATGTTGCTGAAATGCACTCTGTCGGCTTCCAATATATGATTTTCGGCATTTAGGTTAGTAATTATTTCACCTTGTTTACTTTCCACTTGCAAACGAATATTATCTAACACATGCGTTAAAATTTGATGCACATCCATTCGGTCGGCTTTCAATTTAAAAGCACCTTTATCGAGAATGGCAGTTTGCAAAATATTTTCAACCAACAAACTCAATCGTTTATTTTCTTCACGAATCATGGTTAAATAATTACCGGTTTTTTCGGGCGATTTATGCACGCTGTTATCGTTCAACATTTCACACGCTAAGGAAATAGTAGAAATAGGTGTTTTAAATTCGTGCGTCATATTATTGATGAAATCATTTTTTATTTCCGATAATTTTTTTTGTTTTAAGATGGTGGAAATAGTGTAATAAAAAGATAAAATAATGAACAATATTAATGCTGCAGAAATGCTTAACATCAAGCGAAGCGTACTTAAAATATAATTGGTTTGATTGGGAAAATAAAGTGATAAATATTGTGGCTTTATAAAAATATTATCAGGGGCTAAATTTACTTTGAACTGCGATTTGGCAAATTTTTCATCCAATGCCGAAGAATTTTTTTTGGTCGAATCTTTGTCATCTGAATTAATAATGTCAAATTTATATTTGGTGTTTACACCTTTGTCTGCCAATTCGGTACGTAACAATGAATCTAATAAAACGGTATCTACTTTCTGGCTATAATCTTTGTAAACATTAATACTTACTAATTCATCAAAAATATCATTTACCATATCCGATCGGTGCATAAACCATTTGTAACGCTCGTCAGTAGAATCGTATTTAGGTTCTGTTTGTAAATTTTTTTTTCGGAAATTCAAATCCAAATTAAAAGCTGAAGAATTCAGCGAATCGCTTATATACGATTTTTGATTAGATGATTTTACTTCCACACCATTTGAATCGGCAACCATTTGTTGAAATATTTTTACATTGTATTTATCACTTTTCACATTGTAGCTTTTACGATCACCTTCGGATGACGGAACTAAATGAGAATTTTTATCTAACGAATCTTCTTGATGTAACCAACGTATTCCTTGCTTTCTGAAATTAAATCGTTTAGTTAATTTAGAAGCTGTTGATTGCTTTTCCATTTTATAAACTACTTTATTCAATGCTTCTATAACATCTTCCTTAAACGCTTGCTCTTTTAGTTTAACAGCATTTTGAATCCAATACAGTTGAATAAAGATAAGCCCGATAAGTGCGGCACTTACAAAAACAGAAATAAAACGAATATTCTTTTTATTCATTATTACAAAGGTACGTGAAGTGTTATCAGCAATAATTGCTTTAACACTATTTAACAATCATTAACGGAGCTTTAACACGCAAAATATTTTTCTCAATGTATTTTTGTATCAGATAAAATTTTAAATATGAAGTTGTTTAAAGTCCCATTTTAGGGGAATTTATTAAAAATCGTTTTTTGATAAAATCCCAATAGTATCTGAGTATTGTAAAGCAATGCTATTTACTATTGGGGAAAAAAAATAATGTTA
>DATLTG010000466.1:0-2624 GCA_035533735.1 Bacteroidia bacterium | reverse complement strand
AGAACCGCTACCGCAAGCAGGATCTACAATTTTCAGTTGAGCAATGTCTTTAGGTGTTTTGCCTTCCACTAATTTACCAACCGTATTTTTTACAATGTACTCCACAATGTATTGAGGTGTATAATACACGCCACCTGCTTTGCGAACTTCTGGTTTTTCTTCAATTTTTACGCTACGCGCAGGCGTAATACGAATTACTTTTCCGAGAAATTGTTCGTAGGCATTCCCTAATACTTCCACAGGCATTACGGAAAATTCGTAACGACATTTTGGATAATAAAGGTCGTCTATAACGGCTCTAATTACTTTGTTGTCTATTTTTAGATGTTCGGTTATTTGGTCTTTTTCAAAATCAAATAAACCGGAATTGTATTTGTCGTCCGCTTGTTTAAATAGTGCAAATAAATTTTTATACGCATCGCCTTTTGAAGTTGTTTTTTGTAATTGCCCGTACGTTTCAACGGAACGGTCTTCGCAAAAACGCAGAAAAATTAAGCGGTCAATTGTTTGTTGAACGGCAAAATTTAACTCCTCATCATTTATTTTTTTATTGTTGAAAGCAATGCTTTTTGCAAGATAATTTCGCCAACTGTCCAAACTTTGTACAAATTCTTTGTCGAGCGTTTGGCTGCCTTTTTTATTGGTATCGCTTTGTACATATTTATCAAAACGCCCTTTGGTTACAGCTTCGTGAGAAAATGTATCGTAAATAAAATCAAATTCTTTTTCGTATTCTTCAAAATTAATATGCTTTAATCTTGCAACACTTGCGCTGTCGTTGAGGTTAGGAACTTTAGAGCAATCATACACTATAAAATCTTCAAAATTGGTAAGTATAGAAACGTGCGCCTGTGCGCTGCTTCCGTAGCGTCTTAATTGGTAAGCAGATTCTTTATTTGTTTTTAAAGCAACGGATGGCTTTTTAGCCTCTACGTAAAACAATCTTTTTTTTCCGCTACCGGATAAACGAAAACCGTAATCGGGAGCTTTTGCTTTACCGCGCACTACTACTTTGTCTTCGTAAATTACTTCTCTGTATGCTTCGCTATCGCCTTTTTCGTTATCAATATCCCAACCAAGAGCTTTAAAAAATGGGTTTATAAAATCCTGTCTTGCTTTTTGTTCGTTATAGTCGGATAAGTGATACTCCTCGCGATGTTCTGCAAAACGTTCAACTAATTTTTTTACGGTGGCTTTAGCTTCTTCTTTGGTCATAATTTTATTAATGCTATAAAAATAGCAAAAATACTTATGCCGTAAATTTACAATTCTTGTTTTTTTGAAAAAAAAGTATTTATAGAACCTCCCTTATTAAACAGCGTTTAGCTTGCACTATTTTTTCTGCAAAAAAATCGCCTTTAAAATGTTGTTTGTAATTCGAGAATAATTTGAGAAACGTAATCCTGTTCAACAACCTACTAAAAACAAATCCCGAATGCGGTCTAATCGGATATTTCTATCCAAATCCAATTTATAAATATCTTCTAACTCTTTTTCATTTAGATAAATACTTTCTGTTTTTTCGCTAACTACTTTAAACCGCTTGCTTTTTCCCAACTTAAAAATGTAAATTAGCGAACTAATAAAAAGAGGTCTTAGCATTTTTAGTCATCCTATTAAAAAGATTATGAATTGGTTTTTAGATTAATGACAAATAAAAAAAATATTTTTTCAACTGTTCTTCTTTTTGTTGCTTGTACGTTTGGTGTTTTTGCCCAACCTTATGTAGATATTCTGAATGCAAGTTGTCAAACATTTTCTGCGCCTTACGCAAATTTTTCCGCAAAAAATTTAACAAACGATTACAACTTAAATCTTTTTTTTCCGAAACAATTTAAAAATAAAGATGTGTTGTTGATGCGCATCAGTGCGGAACAATTGGATTCTCGCATTAGTGGCGACAGTAATTATCGTTCTTCATTGTATGCTTATTCAGTTCCATTAGGAATTCAATTGGTTTCTAAAAATGAAAAATGGAAAACGGTTTTTTTAGGAATTCCTAAAATTGCTGGTGAGCTACATAATTCAATTGGTTCAAGTAATTTTCAGATGGGAGGAGTGCTTTTATTTACCTATCAAAAAAATAAATCTTTAGAATATAAATTAGGATTGTATTACAATCGTGAAGCATTTGGAAACTTTTTTATTCCGCTTGCTGCGATAGAATGGAAAGCAAATAAACATTGGAAATTTTACGGAATTATTCCCAGCAATTATTATGTAGAATATAAGTGTAACGAAAAATTATTTTTCGGACTTAATTTCAAAGCTTATACACGTTCTTTCCGATTGTCGGCATTGCAAAACAACGATTACGTGCGCTACAACGAAGAAGAAATAAAATTTTATGCAGATTATTTTCTCTATAAAAAGGTATTAGCTTATGCAGAAGTTGGTTACAACTTAGGTAACAATCCAATTCAATATAATTTTAATACGGATACTTACAGTAATTCAAATTTAATTTATTCTCCTCTAAAAAACTATTTTATTTTTAACTTTGGCATCGCTTATCGTTTACGTTTTGATAATACAATTCCAAAGACGTAATTTTAAAAAAAAATGAGGAAGCGGTTTATATTGATTTATGCAAAAGATTAGAAACGTATTATTCAGATTTTCAG
>DATLTG010000465.1:0-7421 GCA_035533735.1 Bacteroidia bacterium | reverse complement strand
GGGGAAAAATAATAAAGATGGTTAAAACTAATTTTAAACGCACCGCTTAAACCGCGACATTTTGAAATGCACCCGAATCTTTTGCTCTAAAAGATTTTATCTTAGAGTAGTTAAATTCTTCTTCATTTTGTAATGCATCAGTTTTTCGATCAAATAACTTGATAATTAATTTATCATCAAAAAGAAAAATTGATGCTTTTTTGGTAAAATATTCCCTTACCTTTTTTTCAAATATTAATAGAATAATTATAGGCACACCTGCACAAATAAAAAATGGAATGATAGTTTTTAAATTAATTGAAATTAGGATTGATGTAAAAAGAAATCCACCCAAATAAATGCTTAAGAATATCGCATATTTAATTCTATTGATTACTACTGTACTGATTTCTCTTTTCATTTTATAATAATTATTATTACTTTTTATTCTTTACCTCATCGTATGTATTTTTCCACTGTTGGTGTTACCATCGAACCACCGCAGTTGGTGTTGTGTTGTGCCTGGCTTTGAAGCGATGGCCTCACCAACGCTAAAATTGGATGCTATCATTCGGATCTTCTGCATTTGTATAATGGAGTTACAAAATCACAATTATTTACGCCAATTAAAATCAAAGATAGGGTTTCGTTCAATTCGTTTTGTTGGTGAGGCAGCAGCACTTATCCCTGGCTCAACACCAACAAAGGACTCTAAAAAAATTGATTAAATTTCTAACATATTTTAGAATAAAAACAATGCAGGAATCAGAAGAAAAATAAGCTCGTCTCAAATCAGGTACTAAAACCCGCTTACCAAAATTCTGTGAGATATAACGCCCTACCGTAAACGCAAAGCCTTTTCAACTCAAACCCCATAGTCTCTAATTATTCAAACCCCGGTTCCGTACAACATCGGACTTCATCGGAGGCACTTCGTTCCCTACGAAGTCTTATTTGTTGGGTGCATGGCAAGAGTTAGTCGGCACCTGAAATATTTTCTAAGTAAAGTTGTTTTCCATCAAACTTAAAAAGCCACCAAAAGTCATGTTCGCAATATTCGCTTGAATTTTCAGGGATATCATCTTCTGAAAGCTTTTTACTGCTTTTATAATTCGAGTTGGAATTCATATTCATCGTTAGTCTTACAATGTTTTTGTGGGCATCTATTTCATAAGAATAAAAGCAAGGTTCTGACTCAATATACGCATCATACTGCAAAGTATCTTTGTGCAGTAAACTGTCAACCTTTATATTTTGAAAAAGATTGTTTAACTGGTCAATCAAAATGCTTGCAGAAATTTTTTTGAAAAATTGCAGAAACATTGCCTTGGTTGTCTTATTGCCATTTGCTTCAAATTGTTCGTAATAAGTACTGTCGTCGATGTAGATGCTATATGCAGTGTCCGAAAGAGGGAACTGGAATATGTCGGCAATTTTTTCCTTGTTATTAGACGCTATAGTAAGTTGAAGCTTTTTTAAATCTTCAATCAAAATTTGCCGCGCGGACTTATGTTGAGGTGTGTCAACATGTTGTTCTGATACTTGTCTGTTGATTGTTAGTTTAGCCCTTCTCAGGATTATTGCAAGCAGCTAACATTGCAAGAACCGACACGATGATAAAATTTTGCCTCATAAATTTCAAATATATAGTGGTCTCGATTTGCTTGCACCCAGTCGAGTCACGCAAAGTATTTCACCTTTGCGTTCTCACAGAACCGTGCGTGACAGTCTCCCGTCACACGGCTCTTCCTGTTTTAAATCACAAATGTATTACTACATTATGGATGTACCAATCGCCAGTGTGGGAATAAACGCGGCTGCTCTTTATACTTTTGTTTCAGCCACTTGATGGCCACAAACCCAAAAAAATAAACCAATTATGGGTAAGGGAACCTTTTATGTCTAAGCAAAATAAATACCACATTTTTATAAAGAAAATGATACTAACTGGCATGTATAAACGCTTAATTCTGTAGAACAGGGCTACTAATCTCCTATAGCCCGGTGTCGGTCAACAAACAATAACCGAAAGCCCCCACAAGTTCGTTCCTGATGGGGGCTTTTTAATGGGGAGCTTGCGGCTATTGTTCTTAATGTTGTACGTTCGCCCTTTCTCCGTGATCATCTAATATGTGGGTCCGTGTCGCACCGTAGAGTGTTGCCTGTGCGTTGGCACAAGACAGGCTCTTTTGCAAGGTTGGCTTTTGTGTGTCGGCCCTATGTGCCTTGCAAATGTGGCTGACTTGGTGCGTTGGCTATTATGGTTGAGTCATTTTGTATTTTCCCCTTAAAACCGAAAGCTCCTTATACTCATTATCAATAAATATTTTCCAAAATGTCCAACCATTTACACTTAATTTAACTACCTCTCTTGCTGCTCCACTCGGTGAAATGAAAACTTTATTTTGATTGTCTATAATCAATGTAATAGAACCGTCAGAATTAATTTTACCTGTCACTTGCGGTTGAGATAATGAATATATAGTTGTATCGGGCTTGATTAAACCAGAATCAACAATCATTTTTAAAGTGATATTTGTGATTTCTATAAAACTCATATTTACTAACGTTCTTTCATACTTACTCTGTCATTGACTGCCGCTGAAAGTATTTGATACAAATTTTTTAAAATTGAATCGTCAATCCCAAATCCTTTCAAAACTGCTTTGTCAAAATTCATTCTATCTTTTTGTTTTACTTCTTCAAAAATTGTCTTGATTGCTCTTGCTTTCAAAGGTTGAAATGCTTTCTTAATTTCTTTGATTGATTTTACCGAGAGCAAATCAGGATTCAAAACACGAAGCATTTTGAAATAATTTGCGTTAAGGTCTAACGCACCTAAGTTTCTTGAAGTTCCTCTCATTTCCATTGTGAGAAATGTTACTACTGAATTTAGAAGTGCTGCAATAAGTTCAACATCATATTTTTTGTTTACGGTAATTGCTACAAGCCGTTGGTCAATCGTGAATGGAGTTTCTGAGTATGAAAAGAAAAATCTTTCGTAAGGATTTATAGCTGTTACAATGCTTGCTTGTTTTGGTCTGAGTGAATACCAAAACGGTCTGTGTCCTTTACAAGCGGATTGAATTGTTTCAGTTCCGTTTTTATTCTTGGCATTTTGAAATTTCTTAATCCAATTGTTAGCACCTATAAAATTATTTTTCAATTCTGTTTGCGTTTTATCGCAAACAAAAAGATAGTTGTTGTAAGTGCCGCCAAATTCCAATGTGTCAAACTCTGTTGGGCTTTTTACATACGGAACTAAAAACTTCCTTTCCACTCCGGAACTTTTTACTTCTGCTGCTGGAATGACAAACATAGGATTCCAGCCTGTCCTCTCTCCTCTAAAAGCATCAATCACATTTGGATAAATTGCTGTCAAATGTTTATCAAACTTTCCGAATAAATCTGCTGAAATAAAATATGTATCCCAATTTTCTTTTTCGTTTAAAGAAGTTTCAAGTTGTTTTTTTGAAACTGTGCTTACAGTAATTGAACCGTCCGATTTATGAAAGAGATTTGAAAATGCTTTATCCTTTGTCCAACCTGAATGTTTTGGGTTGTTGCAACTATCAATGTCTGTGTAAAAATCTTCAATCTCTTTTATTTGTGTAGAAACATTTTCTTGATTAAAAGTTTCTTCAAGTTTGAAATTTATAGTAACAAATTTTGTTGGCTCTTTACTTTGTCCGTGTTGCAAAACGGAAAAGATTGTTGAAACTTTTGAATCACTGAACCAATGTTCAGCATTACTTCTTACAATATATTTTATGTGAAAGTTGTCCAACAAAAATTTCTTGAATTGAAAACCATATTCCTTCCCAAGCCATGCGTTTGAAGTAATCGCTGAAAGCAACCCATCTTTCTTTAGAAAACGAATTGAATTGTAAACGCAATATGTGAAGTAATCTGAACGCTCATTTATTTTAAAAGAACTGTCTTTGAGAAATGCCTTTTGCTTCGCTAAAAATTTTCCTCTAAAAAAAGTTGTCAAAACATCATTTGGAATATCCTCTTGCTGAATGAATGGAAAATTACTTGCGATTGCATCAAACATTGGAATCGGTTGCTCAATCTGTTTAGTATAGTCGTTTGAATCAGGAAAAATAATTTTCTTCTTTGGCTCAAGATTGAAATAATCGTCTCTTATTACTCTTGGGAAATTATCAGTTTGGTTTTTTATTTTCTGTTTGTAGAGATTGATTACAGAAAGGATTGCAGGGAAATGTGAAATGTCGTTACCCCAAATTTGATTTAGTAATTGAACATGGTTTGTGTTACCATGATAATTCAAAATTTGATAGAAAGAACTTAGAAACGTTCCTGTTCCTGAAGTTGGGTCAAACACAAAATCGTTTGAAGTTTGTATTGCCGGAAATGCAACAAGATTTGCAAGCGTCGCAGATGTGAAGTATTGTCCAAACTTTTGTTTCTCTTCTTTCGGAACAAGGTTTTCAAGTATCGTTCCGATTACGTCTGTCGGTAAAACTTTAAAATCAAATTCTGTAATTGCATTGAAAAGTTCAAACAAAGTCTCGTTAACTGTTTTATTGAAATCAACTTTGTCGGTGAAGTAGGGCTGATAAACTGCTTGGTAATCTATTCTACTGGCTGCATCAAAATAATTTTGCAATACTTGTTTTACATTCTTGGAATTTTTCAAATCAAGTTTCTGCAAACTGCCTGAGAGATTTTCAGAAAGTGTCAGATAAAAAATGATTTTACCAATGAGATTGTAGAAAGTAAACTTTGCCAAAACTTCTTCCTCAATTAAGTTCTCTGGTCTTCGTGAAGATGATGCAAGGATTTTGAGAGTGGAACTCTCATAAATTTTCCATTGATTAAACTCTTTACGAAAATGGGCGTTAGCACCTTTCAGTTTTATAATTTCTCCTTTGAACTGTGGCAAAATTATTTCTGATGCTGCTCTCACTGCATCTACAAAATTTCCTGAAATATTTATAGCTTGCTTTAGTTCTCCACTCTTGTAAAGTTGTTCTAAATCATGCAGGATTTCGTTAAGTCTTTTTTGAAGTTTAGCTTCGTGTCTATTGTAATTGTTGCGGTCAGCTAAATCATTTCTGTTTTTTATGTCTTTTTCTTTGGGATATACTTTTAATTTTTGCAGCCCCGAAATTGTGTAATTATCATCTTCAATTTTCCATATAATCGCCTCCGTTCCATTCCAAGTAACGAAAGAGTTTGATTTTAATTTTTCGGCTTTTTCCAATGCGTTTTCTAACATCTCGTTATCATCAGCTTCGGTGTCTGGAAACTTTAATTCCCAACCGTTGAAAACAATACCTGAAATTTTGTCAATGAATAAAAGAACATCAGGAAATTTTGTTTTACCTGATGCTAATTTTATGCCTTCATCATTTGTTGCTTCTTCAAATAAAGTAGTGCCATCATTAATGGACTGCTTTATCCAACTTATGATTTGCCCTGCCCAAGCTCTTTCGTTTAGTTTCATAATTTATTGTGTGATATTCTGCGATAGGTTCTTTAAAAAGAAACAAAGTTGATTCTTCAACTTTTTTGCTTTTCAAGGTTTCTTTTATTCTTTCTGTACATATTTTAATATAATCAACTGGGTGTACTTTATGCAACAAAACGTGCTCATTTTTTTCAATGCCAATAAACTTTCTATTTTCCAAGATTGCTGAAAGTAAAAAACTTCCAATTCCACAAGTATTATCAAGGATAACATCACCTGGATTTGAATAGGTTTTAATCAGGTATCGTCCAAGTTCAATTGGTTTTTGAGTTGGATGCAATACTGGACCTTCTGATTCGGCTGTTTTTACATAAACGAAGTCGTCAATATTTTGTTCTTCATACTGAACAATGTCATTAGGATAACGTTCTCCATCGCTTTTAACGTGTCGAGGTTTAAAGTCTCCATAACTGCCTGTATATTGGTCTTTTCTTATTCCCTTATCGTAAGAATCTCCCTGTGTCATTTGGGGATTATATGTCGGCTGTTTTTTATAAAAAATACAAATGTCTTCGTGTTTTCTTAATGGCTGCTTCTTTGCATTTAAAAAATTTGTAGATTTTGATTTTATCCAAACAATTTTATACTTAAAAAGCTTTTCATTGCTTAAAATTAATTTGGCGGTAAAAACTCCTTGTGATGTTAGGGCTATTGCTCCATTATCTTTAATTATTCTTTCATATTGAAACCAAAGTTTTTCTAAGTCAATTACCGAATCCCATTTGTTTTGTGTTGTGCCATAGGGCAAATCACAAAGTATCATATCTATTGATTTGTCAGGTAATTGTTTCATTACTTCTAAACAATCGCCTTGAATAACTTTATTCACAAAATTATCAATGCTTTTCGGTTTTGCTTTACTTTCAAATACTTGAATACTAAATTGGTGTTCGTTGTATTTTATTTTTTCTTCAGCTACTTGCATTGCAGTTAAAGCTAAGTCCTCATCCTGCATTTCATAAACAATTTTGTCACTTAACCATTGTATGATTATTTCATTTTTCTGAACCTTGTAATATTTACATAACTGATTTACTTGTTCTCTTGTTGGGAGACGTTTATCATTTTCAATACGGCTAAGGAGTGTTTTGTTAATGCCAGTCTTGATTGTTACGTCTTGCAGTAAAAGACCTTTATCCTCCCGTATAGTTTTTAATGTTGAGCCAATTGTCTGCATACCGAATTTATTGAGTTGCCAAATTTTGTCAAATTTAGCCAATCAAAAGTATTTACCCAAAATTTTAGCTAAAAAAATTACTCAATTGTCTATGTCTGCTTTGTAGGGTGGTGGGCGGGCTTGGATGTTGAGTAAAGTTATTTGTTCATGTATTAGTTGAAGCCGATAATTCCGTCTGCTGGAGTGGGTGGGTTGTGCGTTGACATTTTTAGCTCTTTGCAAGGTTTGGTTTTGTGTCGGGGTTTTGTGTGCCTTGCAATGTGCTAAAAATAGCGTGGGGTCGTGTCGGCAAAGTCATGGATGCTTGTGTATGTGTAGGATGTTCAATAGGGTGACGTAGGTTTGTATCTATGAATAAGACGCAACTGTCAAAATCATAAAGCCTTCATTTTCAACGGTCATTCTTTTCGTTTTTTTATTGTCAGTTGCGTCAAGCAAATTTACCATTCTAAGGTAATTGATTTATTTAACTCATCCAACACATTTGGAATGTTTACCAAAGTTTCTTTTTTTACGTGCAAATACCTTTCGGTTGTCTTAATGCTAAAGTGCCCAAGTAAGTCCTTTTTATAGCGGATATCTATTCCTTTTTCTAACAAATGAGTTGCAAAACTGTGCCTTAAACTATGAATGCCTACGCTTTTGTTTATCCTGCTTTGTACTCTACTTCCCTGTTGTCTTCAATGTTGGTACTGACTGCTACCAGCGGGATGTTTTTATCCAAAACATAAATATGATTCCTTTCTTTCGTTACCATTTTTGCTGCAT
>DATLTG010000464.1:0-4875 GCA_035533735.1 Bacteroidia bacterium | reverse complement strand
AACGGTTTCTTCTACAGAAGTAAAAGCATTAGAGCCTTTTCCGCCCATTGATGCCAACATTTTATCGTATTCGTTGGCGATGGCATAACCAGAAGCGAGATACGAAACGCTGTCTATTTGGTGATAAATTTCGGTGCGTTTAGTTTCATCAGTAGTATGGCGATAGACTTCAAAAAGCGTATCAATTTCATCCAATAAAGGTTTTTCTTTTACATAATCTTTGGTGCCAAAATGTTGCGTTCCTTTAAACAACATGTGTTCTAAATAATGCGCTAATCCTGTTGCATCGTGCGGATCAAATTTACTTCCAGCTTTAGTAGCGATGAATGTTTGAATGCGAGGTGCATTTTTATAAACGCTCATAAAAACAGTCAAGCCGTTATCCAACGTGTAAATGCGCGTGTGCATCGGATCATCCGCAAACGTTTCGTATTTATATGTTTTTTCGGTACTTGTTTTTGTAGCCGGATTTTGTGCAATGGCGATTGTTGCAGAAAGAAATAATGTCGCTGAAATTAGGTGGCGTAAAAGTTTTTTTCTCATATATTTTTTTGAAGCGTTAAAAATCTATTTCTAAATCAAATTGTTGTTTCAGTTTATTTATATTTGGATTGCGATCAGCCATCCATTTGAATTTATCTTGCGCTGTATAAGGCTTGCGTTCTGTTTCGTCTTTATTGATAAGTATGTTTAATTGCAAAGAAAAATTTTTTAATTCAGTTAGCAAATAAGTCAATAAATCTGTTTTTTCTTCATTCAAATTTTCTTCTTGCACTTTGTTATCGACAGTAAATTCCAAACAATTATTTTCTTTTAAAATTGGTTTTTTATTGATGAGTGTTGTGTAAATATTCATTCGATCTTTTTGATGTTGAAGTGCATAGTTATTCCAAGCTTTTTCAAGTGCCTCTAAACTAAATGTTTCTTGAGGTTGATTGGATAAATTTTCAAAATTATTTTTTTCGGTAGCTTCTTCTTTGATTTCTTTTTTAACTGGATTTACAAATTGTGAAATAGAAGGTGCACTTGCAATAGAAATATTTTTTTTCTCAGCTACTTTTTGAATAGGAATTTCTTTTTCGGTCGAATAATTTTGTTTTTGTTCTTCTGAATTTTTTTCTGTTGCAACAGATTTGTTTTCGGAATTACTATGAGCTGCAATTTTTAATTCTGGTTTAAGAATGCTGTTTTTTTTTTCGGGAAAATCTTCGTTTCCATTTAGCGAACAAAGTTGCATTAAAGCGACTTCAATTTGTAAACGTTGATTTTTACTGTTGCGATAATTGACATCACATTTACTCATAATATTCAATGCTTTCAACAAAAAAGTAACCTCGCAATTTTCCGTTTGCTTTTTGTATTTGCTTTTGATATTGTCGCTGGTTTCCAACAATTGTAAAGTAATCTCATCTTTACTAATTAATAAATTCCGAAGATGATCTCCCAATCCGCTAATAAAATGATGTCCATCAAAACCATTATTTATAATTTCGTTGAATATCATTAAGGTCGAAAAAATATTTTTTTCGAGCACACAATCTGTCAGCTTAAAATAATAATCATAATCTAAAATATTCAGATTGTCAATTACGGCTTTATAAGTAATGTCGTTTCCTGCAAAACTAACTAACTGATCAAAAATAGAAAGTGCATCGCGCATGGCGCCATCTGCTTTTTGAGCAATCACATGCAAAGCATCTGCTTCAGCAGTAATATGTTCACTTTTAGCAACGTATTCCAATTGTTTGGCGATGTCATCTACTTGAATTCTGCTGAAATCAAAAATCTGACAACGCGATAAAATGGTCGGAATAATTTTATGTTTTTCTGTTGTTGCTAAAATAAAAATAGCGTAAGGAGGCGGTTCTTCAAGCGTTTTAAGGAAAGCATTAAACGCAGCTTGCGAAAGCATGTGAACCTCATCAATGATATAAATTTTATATTTTCCGAGTTGAGGCGCGAAATAAACTTGCTCCACCAAACTCCGAATATCATCTACCGAATTATTAGAAGCAGCATCTAATTCATATACGTTCAGTGAGTTTCCGGTGTTGAAAGATTTACAAGAATCGCATTCGTTGCAAGCTTCAATGTTTTCAGTAATGTGAAAACAATTTATGGTTTTTGCTAAAATCCGTGCGCAGGTAGTTTTTCCAACTCCTCGCGGACCGCAGAATAAAAAGGCTTGTGCTAAGTGATGATTTTTAATGGCATTTTTTAAAGTTGTTGTAATATTATGCTGACCAACCACTGTACCAAATGTTACAGGTCGGTATTTTCTCGCAGAAACAACAAAATCTTCCATTGTAATTTACAAAATGCTTTTTAGGGAAAACAAATGTAATTCTTTTTTTTGTTTTTTTGTAGGAGTTTATCCGATGCGCAAAAATATTTTTTTTAACGAGCGCGTTTCTATATCTATTTTAGAAGAACCACAAAACTAATCGTTACCAAAACAAGAGCCATGAATAATTGGCATTGCTCTCAATAATAATCTTCGTTTCAAAATAATTATTGGTGCAAGATAAGTTAAGCGGGTTATTTTTAATCATATTAAGCAAATATTAGATAAATATTTTGACTTCAATTATGTCATATTGTTATTAATTTCTTTTGTTTTTAATCTTAAATATAAATTGAAAAAACAGGACGATTGAATATAAAATAGCCCATCCTATCAAGAATAGTCCAAACTGTATGAAAAGGGAAAATGGATGAAAATGCATAAAATTTATACTATAAAAAAAGATGCTTGACG
Source organism: Bacteroidia bacterium (assembly GCA_035533735.1). Taxonomy (GTDB): domain Bacteria; phylum Bacteroidota; class Bacteroidia; order DATLTG01; family DATLTG01; genus DATLTG01. The sequence goes on along the minus strand of DATLTG010000464.1, from coordinate 2,117 downwards.
GAGGACATAAAGACATAAGCCAAACTAATATTTGATGTTTATCCCAATTTTCTTGAATGTTTCCAGTGCTTGAATAAAGCAACACAGAAATGGAAAAATAAAATAAGGATATAATACCTGTATAAATTAGTTTATGTTTTTTCAGTTTTATTTTATCCATAATTTTAGTGTTGTATGTAGCAATTGTTACGAGAAATTAATTCAAAAATTACAAAAATATTTCTTGATACTAACCACTAACCACTAACCACTAACTACTAATTACTAATTACTAATTACTAACTACTAATTACTTGTTGCTACTTAATACGAAATAATTTTTTCGAAAAATTATTTTACAGCAATAACTGAAATTTCCACATTTACATCTTTGGGTAAACGCGCTACTTGAACCGTTTCGCGAGCAGGAAAATCGCTGGTGAAATACGAACCGTAAATTTCGTTTACTTCCGAAAAATTATTCATATCCGACAAAAAAATACTTGCTTTTACAACGGAATTCATATTCAAACCAGCTTCTTCTAAAATGGCTTTTATGTTTTCCATTACTTGTTTTGTTTCGGATTTTATGTCCGTTAAAATAAAATTTCCGTTAGCCGGATTTATAGCTACTTGTCCGGAAACAAATAACATATTATTTGCTAAAACAGCTTGATTGTAAGGACCAATTGGTGCCGGAGCTTTTGAAGTTTGAATAATTTTTTTCATGATGATGGATTTTAAAAACGTTCAAATGTAAAACTAAATTAAAAAACGAAATTTAAAAATAAATAGTAGCTTTGTTGCATCGTTGAAAAATAATTTCCCCCCGAATTATTTCCGAATAAATGAGCTGTTCTTAAAAAATGTTAAATAAAAAATGTGGGCACGTAATTAATTGCCGAAAAAAAGTATTTTTGCGCAGCTTCTTAAAATAAGCGAAATTCAAAAACAACAAGATGTTTACACTCTTAAAGAAAGAGATAAATAGTTTTTTAAATTCACTAATAGGATACATCACTATTTTGGTGTTTTTGTTGGCTGTTAGCTTGTTTATGTGGGTTTTGCCAATGGATTCTAATGTTCTGGATAGTGGTTTTGCCAGCTTGGATGCACTGTTTGTAGTAGCACCTTGGGTATTTCTTTTTTTGATTCCTGCTATTACCATGCGCTCTTTCGCAGATGAGAAAAAAGGCGGAACCATTGAATTGTTACTCACTCGTCCGCTTACCGATTTACAAATAATTCTTGCGAAATACTTTGCGGGTTTACTATTGGTGGTGTTTTCATTATTGCCTACACTTATTTATTATTACAGTGTTTCACGTTTAGGAAACCCTCCCGGAAATATTGATACAGGCGGAATGTGGGGTTCTTATATTGGTTTACTCTTTTTAGGTGCCGCTTTTGTTGCCATCGGGATTTTTGCTTCTTCTATTACCGAAAACCAAGTGGTAGCATTTATTTTAGCGGTTTTACTTTGTTTGTTTTTCTATTACGGATTTCAGTTTATAAGTACCGCTCATATTTTCGGAAATGTAGATAATCTTATTTTGGCTTTGGGCATAAATGCGCATTATACTTCTATGAGTCGCGGTGTGCTTGATACAAGAGATATGTTGTATTATGTGAGTTTGATTGTGATTTTTATTTTGCTTACCAAAACGGTTTTGGAAAGTAGAAAATGGTAATAACTATTTTTGATTGATTTTGACACAAAAACGAAGAAATAAAAAACGAGATATAATTTGGCTGATACTTAGTATCGTCATTATTGTGCTGTGTAATTTTATCGGCTCTTTTGTTTTTCATCGTTTTGATTTGACTTCCGAAAAGCGTTACACTTTAAGTGATGATACGAAACAATTGATGGAAAGCACCAAAAGTTTGGTGTATGTAAAAGTTTATCTTGATGGAGATTTTCCGGCAGGTTTTAAACGGTTGAAAAACGAAACCAAAGAAATGTTGGAAGAGTTTCGAGCTTATTCCAACGGAAATTTGCAATTTGAATTTATAAATCCTTCCGCAAGTCCTGATCCGAAAGTACGCGATGCATTTTATCGTCAGTTGTATAAACAAGGTTTAATACCTACCAATTTGCAAGTGAAAGGGGATAATGGCGGAAATTCCGAACAAGT
>DATLTG010000463.1:0-2791 GCA_035533735.1 Bacteroidia bacterium | reverse complement strand
CAATAATTCCGATTATGCCAAGGCAATCCCCTATTATTTAAAGGCAATTAAATCGAAAAATAATAATCCGAAAGCATTAGAAAGATTAGCCGATTGTTATCGTTTAACAAACAATTATCAAAATGCAGAAACCTATTATTCTCAACTAATTACAGCAGGCAATGTTCCACAAACTATTGACTATTTTAATTATGCTATTATTTTAAAAAGCAATGGCGAATATGAAAAATCAAAACAGGAAATAATAGCGTATCTCAAATTAAATCCGAGTGATAAAAATGCGCAAATACAATTGGCTTCTTTCGATAAAATAGCTGAATGGCAAAGTGAACCAGCTATGTATAGCATAAAAAACATTTCAAGTATTAATTCAAACGTTTCTGAATTTTCTCCTATTATTTACAAAAATGAAATGGTGTTTGTTTCAGAACGAAATCCTGATCTCGTTAATTTTCAAGATTATGGTTGGACAAACGAACCTTATCTAAATATTTATGCCAGTGAAATAAAGCAAAATAAAGATTCGGTCAGTTTTGGAACGCCTTTTCTTTTTTCAAAAAAAACCACTTCCGATGGACATGATGGACCTATTTCTTTTAGTACTGCTGGTGATGAAATGTGTTTTTCTCGTGTGGCTTTAAAAGGAAATAAAGACAAGAATTTTGTAAACCGATCAAAAATTTATTTTTCAAAACGCAATGGTAATTCTTGGGGAAAAGTAATTCCATTTCAATATAATAGCGACTCTTATTCTGTTTACGACCCTTGTATTTCTGTTGATGGACAATCACTTTTTTTCGCTTCTGATATGCCTGGAGGTTTTGGTGGTACCGATTTATATGTGTGTAAAAAAAATGGGGATGCTTGGGGACAACCTGAAAATTTAGGCACAGATGTAAACACTTCAGGTAACGAAATTTTACCTTTCCAACGTGCTGATGGAACACTTTTTTTCGCTTCTGATGGACAACAAGGATTAGGAGGATTGGATGTTTTTTCGGCTACTTATCAAAATGATAAATGGACAAATGTTGATCATTTGGGAATGCCACTAAATTCATCTGCCGATGATTTTGGAATTTGTTTTACAGATAATAACAACGGCTATTTTTCATCAAACAGAGCTGGTGGAAAAGGAAGCGATGATATTTATTCCTTCAAACAAATAAATAATTTTATAAATGTTTCAGGAAAAATTTTATTGAGCAAAAACATCAATGATCCTGCAAAAAATGTAAAAGTAAACCTGCTTTCCGAAAAAGATGAGAATATATTGAAAAGTACTAAAACTGATATTTCTGGCTCATTTATATTCGAGCATCTAAATCCTGATAAAAAATACATGGTTAAAATGGATGATGAGGATGCAACTCAGCTTGGAAAGAAACAATATTATTTGGCAAATGATAAAGGAAAAATTGTGCGCGTAACTGTTGTGGACAAAGCCGGCAATAAATTTGTTTTTCAAAATTTACCTGCCGATACCAATGCTCTAATGCCAATGGATGATGCTGACTCTTCACACACCATTGCAGGAAATTTATTAGTTGGCGAAAATCCATCTGCTCCTTTAACTAACGTTAAAGTAAATTTGATAAACGATAAAGGTGAAATTGTGCAAAGTACAACTACAAATACTTTCGGTTCATTTGTGTTCTCCAACTTACCAAGCGACCAAAATTATATGGTTAAAGTAGATGAAAATGATCCTGCTATCAACGGCAAAAAAATAACCATGACCAATCGTAATGGAACAGAAATTGCAAATACAACTGCTGGAAAAAATGGAACTTTTAATTTCAAAATACTTGCTTCGGATAAAAACACACTCGATCAAATGAATGTAAAAGATGCCGATTTGCGTTGGGATATGAAAGGAAAAATCGTTTCCGATAACAACAAAGCACTCAATAATTTAAAAGTAAATTTAGTGGACGACAAAGGAAAAATTATTGCAACTACCACTACCAATGCATCTGGAGGATTTAATTTTAAGGATTTACCAACCGATAAAAATTATATGGTTACAATGGATGCAAATGATACACGTATCAAAAAAGCAAAAAAAATATTTTTAACTGACAACACTGGAAAAATTGTTAAAGTAGCCATTGTTGGAAAAGATGCTACTTTTTCTTTTCATTTATTGAAAGATGATAAATCAGAACTTGGAACCATTTATGTGAATGATCCTTGGTTAAAAGTTTTGAAAATGAAAAACGAAAAGAAATTGGCGAAGCAAGATAGTTTGATGATTATTGAAAATATTTATTACGATTATGGTAAATGGGATATTTTGCCTGCTGCGCAACAAACTTTAGATAAAGTAGTACAAGTAATGAAAAACGATCCAAGTATTTCCATCGAATTAAGCTCTTATACTGATCCTCGCGGAACTGCGGAATTTAATCAAACACTTTCTGATAAACGTGCACAAACTGCTGTTGATTATATCATTGCACACGGCATCAGTGCAAAACGAATTTCAGGAAAAGGATATGGCGAAACAAAATTATTAAACGATTGCGGCACTCATCCTTGTACCGAAGAACAGTATGCAATCAACCGAAGAACGGAATTTAAAGTGATTCGGAAATAAATTCCTATTTTTTTTAAAGTGTTGTTAGTATTAAGTATTTAGTAATTAGTATCAAGTATTTAGTATTAAGTAATTAGTAATTAGTAACTCATGTTACGCATGAGCATATTTAGTTTCTTGCATATTTTTAATTTGAGATAGTTCTTTTAAAGCCGCTTTAATAGCAGCAAGGTATAATTTAGATTTCATAGC
>DATLTG010000462.1:0-3489 GCA_035533735.1 Bacteroidia bacterium | reverse complement strand
CCAATATTTATATATGTGTAAGCAGAATCGGCAATAAAAGAACCTGAAATAACTACCCATCGGGAAGTATCTGAAATTACACTATTAGTATAAACCTGTGCATAATTTTTTATTGAAAGTAATGAATTTTTATAATTTGCTATTCTTGAACTCTCACTATCTTTCGGCATAACGTAAGAAACTGTTGAAAAAAGAGCTCCGATTTTATTACAAGCTCCATTTACTCCAATCCCATAATCGTAGGAATGATTACATATTACAAACCTTATCGCAAAAGAAACATAATATTTTGTGCCAATTTGCAAGGCTGTTGATAATTGGCAACCAAAGCTAATTCTTAAGTTAGGCGGTGTGTGCTCTGCAGCCGTAATCCAAGGCACATACATTGAATATGTCCATATTATTGCATCCCCTCCTCCTGTTGTGTCTGAATAAAAATTATACCCATCAAGAGTTGTTGGAACACTATAATAGACAGACGAACATGAATTATAATAATCGGGATAGTACGCAATATTAAACCAACCATTTGCAAAATAAATCTGTCCATCGCTATAAGGACACGAATCATGCTGTTCAAAACTCCAATTAGGCACAAGGTTTTGTGCTCGCAAAGCAAAAAGAGATAAACCAAAAAATAAAAAGGAGAGTATTGTTTTTTTCATACAGCTAAATAAAACTATTTTGAAATTAAAAGCAAATTTATTTTACGGTAGCTAAATGAGAATAAATTATGTGTATTAATTGTACTTTTACGAGGATGAATTTCTCCATAGGAGTCCTTCGGACAAAAAAAATATTTTTCGGATTACTGATTTTATTGACTGTTTTTTCTTGTAAAAAACCATCGCATAAATTAGTGGAACATGGTTTTTATTATTGGAAAACCAACTTCAAACTTTCATCTAAAGACAAAGAAGTATTGACTAAATGCGATATAAAAAAATTATATATTCGCTTTTTTGATGTTGCTTTCGATAAAATTAATAAACAACCAAAACCAGTACAGCCAATTATTTTAACAGATAAATTTCCGGTTGGAATTGCAATTATTCCTGTTGTTTTTATCACGAATGAAACGTTGCAAAAAACAGATTCTTCACAAATGGCAACACTTGGAAAAAACATCTCTAATAAAATAACCGAAATGCTTAAAACGGCTGATAATAAAAATGTTTCAGAAATTCAAATGGATTGTGATTGGAGTGCCAGTACAAAAGAAAAATATTTTAATTTGATTCGCGCTATTCGACCTTTTGCAGATGAAAATCATTGGAAAATTTCAGCAACCATTCGTTTGTATCAAGAAAAATATTTTAATACTGCTGGTATTCCGCCTGTTGATAGAGGCACTTTGATGGATTACAATATGCAACCGTTAACAAATCCGAATGTAAGTAATTCAATTATTGATGTGAATGAAGAAAATAAATATTTAGGATATTTAGATAAATATCCGCTGAAGTTAGATGTTGTATTACCGATTTTTTATTGGGGCGTTTTGTTTCGAAACAACCAATTTTATGGCATCTTAAACAATCTTTCAGAAAACGATTTGAAAAATAATTTTTCATTTACTGAAATTTCTAAAAATAATTATGTAGCCAAAATAGATGTTGATTTGAATTCGTTTCATCTGTTTCAAAACGACCGAATACGTTTGGAAAGTTGTTCGGAAAATGTACTTGAAAAAAGTATTGAACTGATTGATAAAAAAAATAAAACCGATTCACTTTGTTTTAGTTTTTTTAGCTTAGATTCGCTTTTAATTAAACCATTGGGATATGAAAAAATTAATTCTTTGTACGCTCGCTATCGTTAGTATTTTAGGGTTTTGTTTTCGTAAAAATATTGTGAAAGCATGTACAGAAATGTTGGATCCAGGAATTTTTCGAGTGATTTTTTTTAGCCCGAATCTACAAAGCGACAGCAGCAATTATCCGTTTTTTTACAGTTATATGTCTGTTTACAGTCGCGATGAACCTTTAAATCCTGTGGATACCAATTTAGGCGAATGGAAAAATTATTTTCAAAATAAAGCTCCAAAAAAAGACATTGAAAAAGTGGTGTATAAGCTAAATGTAAAAACACTCGAATACATTGCTATCAATAAAATAATTCCAGATTCTTTAACTAACAACAAATGCCTCGCTTTATTAATCCAAAATAAATATAAGGAAGCATTGGACTATCTCATTTTTTCCAAAAACTGCGAACCTTATGTAACTTTTCCAGCAGATGATTGGGATCCATTACCGAGAGATACCAGCAAAATGCCGGCACTTATTTCGAAAGGAATAATTGATTGTAAAAAAACAAAAGATGCCTTTATAAAATTACGTTATGCTTACCAAATAGTCCGTTTGGCGCAATATAGCGGAGATAATGCCGATGCAATAAAATTATACGATGAATTTATTGAAAAATCAAAAGTAAAAAGTACCATTAAAAATTGGGCTTTATTAATTAAAGCGGTGGCGCTTCTCAACACCAATAATAAAGTGGAAGCTGATTATCTTTTATCTCACGTTTTTGATGCGTGTAAAGAGAAAAAAATTGTGGCGTTTCAATATTTTCATGATTTCGGAACTACAGAAAATAACTCAGAAAATGTGTTGGCATTGTGTAAAAATAATCATGAAAAAGCTGTTGTAATGGCAATGCAAGCAACCGGACAAGATGGTTTTTATCCGCAAGGTTTAACCGATGTTTATCAATACGAACCGAATTCTCCATTGCTCGAAAATTTAATTATCAGAGAAATAAGTAAAGCCGAGGATGCACTGATGACTAGAAAATTTTACGGAAAAAATTTTGATTATATGGATCATTCCTCTGATTCTTCTTATACAAAAGAACCCGGATTAGTGAATTTGCAAAGCATTTTGAACACTTTTATTTCCGAAAATAAAATCAAAAATAAAGCCTTATTATATTTATCCAAAAGCTATGTTTCTTTAATGATGCAGAATAAAACAGCTTGTAATCAATTGCTTGCGGAAGCAAAACCATTTTGCGAAGACAATGAAAAAATGGAAGAAGAACGACATTTTTTACTCATTTTAAATCGAATCAATTCGTACAAAACCATTACTCCTGAAATCGAAAATGAAATGGTTCCTGATTTAATTTGGCTCTCGAAATGCAAAAATATAAATACATCTATTCAACCAACTGCATCCTTTTATGGAGAAATAATGCGCTTACTTGCAGTAAAATATATGAGCCAACATGATGTTGCAAAAGCTATATTGTGTTACAATAAAAGTGGCATTATTTATCAAAACAACATGTATTTGAATGAGTGTTATACACTTATTTCAGATTCAGGAAATCATCAAAACTTGGCGCAATTAGATGATTTACTTTACAAAAAAAATAAAAATGATTTTGAAAATTTAATTACCGATAGTTTTCAATTTAGCAGAAACAGAATGCTCGATTTTGAAGGCACTTTTTATTTACGGGATTTTAATTTTAAGGAAGCTG
>DATLTG010000461.1:0-7221 GCA_035533735.1 Bacteroidia bacterium | reverse complement strand
AAAAGAATGGCATCCGAAAGTTTATCTTTTGAAATTTCTAAAGCAAATGCATAAATTAAAAAATCATCATTCGGATTTTCGGAAAGCATTTTTGTGAGTGATTCTATCCGAGTTTCCATATAATTATTTTAGTTGGCAGCTTTAAATTGATTCAAAAAACGGACATCATTTTCGAAAAATAAGCGCAAATCTTTTACTTGATATTTCAACATGGTAATGCGTTCAATGCCCATTCCGAAAGCAAAACCGGAATATTTTTTACTATCTATTTTACAGTTTTCCAATACCGCAGGATCTACCATTCCACAACCTAAAATTTCTACCCAACCACTGTATTTGCAAATATTACAACCTTTTCCTTTGCAGATATTGCACGAAATATCCATCTCTGCACTTGGCTCTGTGAAAGGAAAGTAGGAGGGGCGTAAGCGAATTTTTGTGTCGTCTCCAAACATTTCTTTGGCAAAATACAAAAGCGTTTGTTTTAAATCGGCAAAAGAAACATTTTCATCAATATATAAACCTTCTACTTGATGAAACTGGCAATGTGCGCGGGCTGAAATAGCTTCGTTGCGAAAAACTCTTCCTGGAGAAATGGTGCGAATAGGAGGTTTAGTATTTTCCATTACACGTACTTGAACGGATGACGTATGTGTTCGTAATGCCCATTCTGACTCACTTTTAGATGCATCTTTGCGAATAAAAAAAGTATCTTGCATATCGCGAGCGGGATGATCTTCCGGAAAATTTAGCGCAGAAAAATTATGCCAATCGTCTTCAATTTCAGGACCTTCAGAAATAACAAATCCAATGCGCGAAAAAATAGAAATTATTTTTGCGCGAACAATAGAAAGTGGATGACGCGCACCTAAAGCAAGTTCTTCGGCAGGCATTGTTAAATCAGCGGAAGTTGTTTTTTGAGAATTATTTTCTGCTTCCAACTGCTCTTTTGAAAAATTAATTTTTTGAAGTACTAATTCTTTCAGCACATTCAAATTTTTCCCAATTTCTTTTCGTAAAGTAGGATCAACATTTCTAAAATCTTCGAATAATAAAGTAAGACTTCCTTTTTTTCCAAGTAATCGAATTCGAAATTCTTCCACTTCTTGAAGTGTTTTCGGTTGAAATGTTGTTGTTTCGTTGGTAATTATTTTTATTTTTTCTTCCACAAAAATTATTTTTTAACAATAGTTACTTTTAAAATACGAACGTCCGTTATTGGTCTGCTGTTAGCATCCACAGGCAAAGCGGCTATTTTATCAACTACATCCATTCCTTCTACAACTTCGCCAAAAACGGTATAATTGCCATCTAAATGTGGTGCTCCTCCAATAGTAGTGTATGCTTTACGCTGTTCCGCATCATATTCATAATGCGGTGTTATTTTGAAAATGCTATCCAATTGAGGTTGTACTTTTTGAGTCAATAATTTTAAGCTGTCGATATTGTTTTCTTGTTCATACAGCATAAACTCCTCTTTCAAATTTTCATTTTCAGGTTTTCGAATAAAATCACTGAAAATTTTTCGTTTGATAGGTTGATTGCGTTTTGCTTGTAATTGATCAATATCCGAATTGCTAAAAATTCGCCCTTGTACAATATAAAACTGGCAACCCGAAGAAGCCTTAGTTGGATTTACATCATCACTTTCGCGCGCCATTGCCAAAGCCCCGCGTTTATGAAAATACGCTTGATTAAATTCGGCAGGAATAGTGTAACCAACATCTGCATTGCCAAGCTCTACGCCTTGTTTAGCTTTTTTAGAAGAAGGATCTCCGCCTTGAATCATAAAACTTTGAATAACACGGTGAAAAAGAGTGCTGTCGTAGAAATGAGATTTAACCAATTTAATAAAATTATCGCGTGTTTTGGGTGTACCATTGTATAATTTAAGTTTAATATTGCCCATATTTGTTTGTATCAAAACAAAGGTGTTCTTTTTCGAATTAGGGCGCAATAGATTGCAAGACGCTATGAGAACAGAAATAGTTATGCAAAAAAGGGTTAAAAAATTATTTTTTCTCATAATGGATTAAAGTTCATTGTTTTTTTTTACATTTGCTATCACTTAGCAAGTGTAAGTTTAAATTTTTGTTGTTTTTTTCAGTCGAAACTCGTTCACAATATTAAAAAATATTCGCTTAACTATGAAGCAAACTTTTACGAAACTTTTTTTCTGTTTAGCAATTTTCGGGTTAGTTGTTTTCGGACTTGGCACTTCTTCCTGCACACAGAATACAAATTGCACCGCTGTTATAACTGTTAAAGATGTAACAGGAAATCCGGTTGCACAAGCAACAGTTAAATTGTATGCCAATATTCCAAATGCAACTGTAAGTTCTACAACACTAACAGATGGCTCAGGAACAACAAGTGTTACTTTTCCAAATCCCGCTATTTTTGATATTAAAGTAACCTATGGCTCAAAATCAGGGACTGGCATTATTCAATTGGATATTGGACAAACAAATAGTGCAACTGTTATAATTCAATAAATATTTAGTAAGAATTTTATTAAAAAAACGCGTTGAAAAATTATTTTTCAACGCGTTTTTTTATCTAAGAAAAATTAATTCCTATAAATTAAAAGGAACAATAACTTTAAAACTAACATTGGTTCCCATATTATAAACGCCTACTCTACCTGTTGTATAGTTAACAGGATCGTATTTAAAGCGGCTCATATAATCCATATAAACAGTATTGAAAAGATTATTTACACTTACAAATACTTTACAAAGTGTATGTCCTTTGTGTTGAATATCCCCACCAAAACCTGCGTTAAATAAAACGTATCCAGCTGTAGCCGCTTTACTGGCTGCATAAACTTCTGGACTGTTAGTTGTTGTTAGTCCGTTATAAATAGCAAACTGTTGGTAAATGCTATTTTGTTGGAAACAGTCTAACATGCCAACTTTAATATAAGCATCTTCTATCTTTTTGCATTTGATATGAAAACGCAAATCTGCTGTAACGCGAGTAGGTGGAACAAAAGGTAACACTTTAATAGAATCAGGTACATTTTTTATGCCTCCACTTACAGTGCTTAATGTTGTGTTTAAATCGAGCCAAGAAATAGCAGTCGGATGAAGATCTAACGAAACTTCACCGCCATACAAATTAGCATCTCCTTGTGTATATTTATACACTGGCGCAGCACCTAATCCGGCAGCATTAAGCGAATTATTTATTGAATCGCCCACTCCCGGAATATTACTTAATAAGCCTTTTGCATAAATAAAACTGCTGATGCTATTATTAAATACATCTGCTTCGAAACCTATATCTTTTGAGTTAATACCAAAAGTAAAATCTTCTTCTAAACTTGTTTCGGGTTTTAAATTAGGATCCCCAAGTTCGTAAACTACTGTTCCGTCATGTACACCATTGGCACCACATTCTGCCACATTGGGGGCACGAAATCCTTGTGCAATATTTCCTTTTAAATAAACATTTTTGGTAACATTAAAAACTGCACCGAAACTGCCAGACATGCCACTGAAGTTAGAAGTAAATCCTTGAAATTCGTGAATACCTCCAGGTGTATTAGCAGCAACAGGTTTTTGCGTAGAATCTACCCAATGATCAATTCCATTAAATGTTCTTGTATCAAAACGAAGTCCTCCGCTCAGCGAAAGTTTTCCGATTTGTTCGTTGGCAATCGCGAAAGCACCAATTTGAAATAAATTATAATTAGGAATCAACATTAATGTACCCAAACTTTGAGATGCTTGATAAGCACCATTTACACCACCTGAAATATTAAATCCACCCATTTGTGGAGAAATGTAACGAACATCATAAGTAGCAGCATTTGAATTGTAATAAATGTTGGGAGTGTTTGGCATAGTTGGGTCATTGGTTTCTTGACGTTGATTACGTTGCCACGAAAAAATTCCAGTAATACGTCCACTACCAACGGCAACACTATTATCCCAAACTACTTTAGAGTGTCGGATTCTTTGATTAATAACAAGTGGCGTGTAAGATGTTAGTTCCTGATGAGTAGCAATTTCAAATGAAGGAGATCCACCATTCAAATCAGGATAAGAAACTTGTCTTTCCATTGCGCCACTTACAGAATCTCTTGTTCCATCAACAATTCCGGTTGCCATATCAAAATAACTTCCGTGTAATTGTGTATAACCCCATTTGCGATGCAAGCCAATAGTTCCATCTGAATTAAAATCACTAAATTGTGAATTGAGCACATAGCTGTCAGCTGCATTTTGATAGGCATGCGCCATTATATTATCTATGCGACCACTCCACGAAATACCATTTTTTGTAGTTCCAGCTAAGTGTACCATATTATTGATAAGCCCGTTATTTGTTTGATAATTAAACAAAACGTCTCCTTCTTGTTTGCCTTGAGGTAATGCTTTATCAGGAATTAAATTTATAACTCCAGAAATAGCATCGGAACCGTAAGCCAAAGAAGCTGGTCCTTTTAATATCTCAACTCGCTGAACAGCATCAGGATCTGCTTCAATTCCAAATTCATCAAACCAAGCTTGATCCATTTGTTCCACTCCATCATCAATAGTTAAAACTCTATTATAACCCAAACCTCTAATTACAGGCTTCGAGATACTTTGTCCGTCTGACATTGCAGAAACACCCGGCACTTTTGAAATAGCATCTATTATATTGGTAGATGAATTTTCATTGAGATAATCATTGGTAACTTCAGTAATTGGTTGTGGCGTTTTTGCCGTTGTTGTTGCAGAAGAATTTCCGGTAACAACTACTTCCGATTCTTCAATATATGATTGAATTAGCGAAATATTTTTTGTTACATCACCAACAATCTTTACCGAAAAAGCTTGCGCTCCATAACCAATTAAATCTACTTCAACGGTGTAAGTTCCTTTCGGAATATTTTTTAACGAATAGGCTCCGTTTTCTCCTGACGACACGCCAACACGTAAATCAGGAATATAAATAGTTGCACCAGGAAGTGTAGTTCCATTAATACTGTCTTTTACAATTCCGCTCAAACTATTTTGTGCCATTGTCAAATTAACAAATACCGACAATAACGTAATAAGAATATATTTTTTCATGATAAAAAATTTAGAAAATAAAATAGGTGTTTTCCGATTTTTTTTAATCGCACAAACAAAAATTAACGAAGAAATAGTTCACAAAAAATGATGAAATATTTTTCTTGTTCTATATTTAAACCAAGAAATTTTTTGGAGGAGGTACAGGAACTTTTCCGTGAGGAGATTGATAAGTATGTTCAAAAAAAGTTTTTTCGATCAGATTTTTTGTAACAATAGTTAGATTCAAATTAAAGTGATTGTTGCAATATAATTTGCTGAAAAACGAATTCAAAAAATTATTTTTTTGCGTATTATTTTTGTTGGGATGTACAAAATTATTTACGTCTCGTTCTAAAGCTACAGCTAATTGGCTGTCTTTTTCATCATTGTAGCAATAAAAAGAAATGCCATTTTTTGTTTTTTGCTGACTCACAATGTCGTACATTTTTCCTTTGTAAAGAAATTCGCCTTTGTCCTTTTTTTGAAAAACAGAAGGATTATTTATTTCGGTGTCTGATAAAATGATAGTAGTGAATTTCGAAAAATTATTTTTTTGAGCTACCGATAAAAAAGCTACTCTGTTTTGTTCATGCAACATCACATACGCTGCATAAAACCCGCAGGTGTTGAACAAAAACAATATCAGAAATAAGTAACTTGTAAGCTTTTTCAAGAATAAAAATTATATGAATTCTGTTTAAAATAGTATTTCAAAAATACGTTTTAATCTTCAGTTCTCAAACTATTTAATATCGCATTGATTTTATTTTGTTGATTTTTAGTTTCTGTTAAGCTGCTTTGCAATTTCGTGTCAGAAGGATTTGTTTTTAGTTGAGCGTTTAATTTATCCTCGCGATCGTTATACATACTTAATAAACTTTTTAGCCCTTTTTTTCCATAATAACGAATCCATTTACTCATCGGATCTTTTGCAATGTTTTCAAGAATCGGCAATCCTTTGTTGATAGTTGAATCGGAACAATTTTTTAGAAATTCGGAATAATTTACTGCCAAGCCGATATTCCCAAAGCCACTACTACGACCAGCGGCTTCTAAGAAAAAAGCATTATCGGCTTCTGTTCCGTTTTCTCCGAAAAGGTGTTCAATGGCTCCGTCCATATCTCCGAAAGGATTATTTTCATAATTTTTTGCCAATGCAACAGCTTGTTTCGGATCAATTTTAGCGATAGATAAAAGTGCTGTGGATTCAACCATATACGAACTGTCGTTCATCGCATTTTTATATAATGTCATCAAATCATTGCCTTTAAAGTTAGCGGAAAGTAATTTTAAAGCGTGACTTCTAACAGTTGATTGCGAATCATTTTTCGCCATTTCAATTAATTTTTGTCTGAAAGTAAGGTCGGTATCATTATGCAATTTTTCCATCGCATAAATGCGCAACGAAAAATAGTTGTCGCTTAAAGCGTCTATCATAGTTGATTTAGCAATAGCCGATTGATCGAGATGCTCACTTAAATTATCAAGTGCTTCGAAGCGATCTAAATAAAGTGGTGCGTTTTTGTATTGAAAAGCCCATTCTTTATCTGGTTTGTTTTCAACTTTTGTACACAACAACATTTTTTGTGCATCCACATTTACCAAATCTGGTTTTACCGGAACATCAAAAACATATTTGTTATCTACTTTATTGATGATAATTTTTTTGCGTTCTTTTTTCCCATTGAAATAAATATCTACATCAATAGGCATTGTATAAAGCGGATTTTTTTTGAAATCTTGAATTTGCGAAATACTTACCGTTTCTTTTTTAGTGGTGTCGTTATACGTAGAATTTATTTTCAACTGCATATAACCTGTTCCTAAAAACCATTCGTTGAAAAACCAATTCATGTCTGTTCCTGTTACTTTTTCGAAAGCCAAACGCAAGTTGTGAATTTCAACAGATGAAAATTTATTTTGTTCGAGATACAAATTTAGCGAACCAAAAAATGCCGAATCGCCAACAACATTCCGAAGCATATTTAAAATACAACCGCCTTTTTGATATGAATTTAGGTCAAACATATCTTCGCGACTTTTATAATGAAAACGAATGACATCTAAGTATTGATCAGCAGCACCTTGCAAGTATTCGTCCAAATTTTGCTGATTCAATTCATCGGCAGCATCTCTGCCAAAGCGATGTTCGCGCCATAAGTATTCGCCATAC
>DATLTG010000460.1:0-4492 GCA_035533735.1 Bacteroidia bacterium | reverse complement strand
TTTGTCATTATAAAATTTTATTTCTTTTCGATTATTATAATAGTCATAAGCCTCATTGTAAAAATGTGCTGCAGAATGTACATAGTCGAGACAATCTACTTGAAAAGAGAATAGATTTTTTTCAGGATAACCGTTAAAATGGTCATGAAGCATGTGTCCATTTCGAAATACTACATCAATATCCAAGAGATTCTTTAAATCCCGCAACATAATACCTTTATAATATTCTGGATGACTTATTAAGTAATTAGCTATTTCTTTGTCGTTACAAATTTGCTTATATCTTAAATAATCTTTTGCCTTTTCAACAATTTGTTTTGATTCAACAATCTGTGCGACCACCAAATCATATTTACCGTCCCATTTTATTGGCTCTTTCATTAACTCAAGCCTTTCTATATTTTGAGCGATTAAAATATCTATAGCTGCTAATTCAGAGTGTTCAAAAAAGCCACGAGAAAGAAAGCCGTAGAACTGTAATAAAAAAGTGTTCAGCCTAAGTTCTTCGAATAGTTGATGGTGCATGATATTTGATAAAGCTTGCTACTAAAGTTTAAGGCACAGGAGGGGCTGGCATTTTATAATTTTCAGCCCGCAACCACAGCTAAATTAAAAAACCAAAACCGAAGGTAAATACAAAAGCTGATTTTTGTTTGTTTGCTAGAACTATTGCTGATAAAGAAGTACAGCTAATTGTTATTCCTCCAGCCTTAATAATGCCAATGCGAATGATGGTTGCTGTGTTTCGTTACTCGAATTACTTGTGTTTTAAATACTATTTTTAATTTTTAAAAATTGTAACTATGCCAGAATGTAAATGGAAACCCGATTTTGATAAATGGTACAATGTAAATAAAGATGCTTACAAGTTTCTTTTTGAACAAGCGGATGAGAAACTTGAAGATGTCTTGTCAGAGTCAGAGTCTATAACCAATAAGTCAATAAAGATGGTAACTGCCGTTATTGCAATGTTTGCGTTTTTTGTTGGCTTCTTAATTCAAAAACATATTCCAATTGGATATAATTCTATTTTCATTATCCTTTTCATAGTCAACGTGTCTGGAATTATTTACTTAATATTTCCAAAAGAGGTTAAGGGGCGTGGTTTTGTCCCAAGTGAGTTATTACCAAAAAAGTTAAACAGTCCAGAGGATAAAGATTACCAAGAGGAGTTATTATACTATTGTGCTGTTGTCAAACTGGAAGAAGATATACAGTTAATGAGGCAGAAAAATTCTGTCAGAACTAAAATATATTTAACCTGTATAATTTTAGCATTGGTACTACTTGTGGCAGGAGCAATTATTATTGTCGCCGCACTTTGAGCCACCCTTAGTAATTGTGTCGCCTGTAGTAGTTGTGACTATAACTGTTTCTCTTGGCATAAAAGTAAATTTTTAAAAGTTGATGAGTGTCTCTTTAACATAGCCACCACAACACAAATATATGTTATAAGAAGGGGCTTACATAAACAAAAAAAATACATAGTTGAGGAGTTTAAAATAAAAGTGAATGGATCCACGGAGCGAAGCGAAGTAAAACCACGAACGGGAATTTAAGAAATGGTTTGTGAGGGACACGAACCAGGGTTTTGTAGGCAGTTATGGGCTATATGAAACGAAATTATTTTTATTGACCAAATGGCTTTTGAAACGTACAAGTGATATTATCACCCGGAGAAACATGAAAGTAGTTGCAGAAATATTGATAGTATTCATAACGGTATTTCGTTTTTGAAATATCTGTTCCACTGCCGCATTCAACACCTCCGTTAATAACATTAACGGTTGCTCCAAATCCCGGGAGTCTTCCTTTTTGAATATCGTCCTGTGTTGGGATCCATTTCCCGGTCATAATATCGTGGCAGGAAGGTTTTGGAAATTGTGGTGTCATCCAAAACCATAAGGCCGAAGCAAACGATAGCAAGGGATCTTTGGATAAATATTCAGGATGCTCCAGTAAAGTGTCTTTACTTCCGTACCATGCTTCACTGAATTGGCCATAATTATAATTCCAGGTTAATTGTTTGGGCCCTCTGCCATAATAATATTTCCCTTCAATTCCGGGATAATTTTTCTTTGAAGTATCGTTATAAGCGTTTTTAATTCCATCCTGGCGCTCTTCCAAAAAATATAGCCCCCACTTATAATAACCTCCCGGCGCATCGTCCCATCCTCCACTTGTTTCCTGGGCAATATTAGCCAGGAATGCGGCCAACTCCCGCTTTTGTGTACTATCATCTCCGTCCGCAAGAAAGGAAGGGAACAGCTTTGCTGTCAGAACAAATGTTTTGAAAGAATAGAAATCAGGATTATTATTCAATGAATCTTTTAAACCAATACCGTAACGCCGTGGAAATAATTCATTCCATTTTTTTTCATTGAGATATTTAGAAACATTTGTTTCATTGATGTTATTTATATTCTCCTTTAATGGCTTAATCGGTTTAGTTACTTGTCCGCAACTTATATAAGTAATCGACCACAAAAAATACAAAAGATATATACCACTTTTCATTGGCTTAGAGTCTGTATTATTGCCTTCAATACACAAATATATGTTATAAGAAGGAACTATTTTGCCAGCTCAAAAAAACCATAGTTTAGAAGTATAAAATAAAAGTGATTGGATCCACGAAGCGAAGAATATTCCTCGAACGGGAATTGAATTTAAAGAAATGGTTCGTGGGGAACACGAACCTGGGGATTGAAAGTGGTAAAAAAGAACAAAGAAAAAAAGAATGAAAACTCCTAAAACAGAAATGGACAACAAATGTTGCCCATTTAAAATATTTGGGGCTTAAAGCAAATAACGGTGGTGGTTCTTCAAAAATGTAGTTTCTAAACAGATGCCCCCCAATATTTTTCAAAGATAAAAAAAACAATATTAGGAAAGTAGTTACTTATTTTATTTTTGTGATTTGGTCTAATACGTATATAGTTACCTGCGGACACGAACCTGTGATTTAATAACTCACTTGCAGTGTCTCTATTCCCGGCTTAGTGCAGTTAAGGGATACCGCTACATCAATTCAGTATTCAATTATTAAATGTAAGCCCTATCATTAAAAAAAGACTTTTTCCCATGTTGGGCAATAAAAATGGTATTTTTTGAGCGATTATGCAAAAAGCTTAAGGAAAATTAGTTGGCACATATTTAGAGTATACCTTGTTGGTTTTTCATAGGATATTGGATTATAACGGGGGTGGATTTAAATCCGGCCCCTTTTTTTTATTTCTTAAAATAACCTGCCAAAATTAACACCCGCCTTGGTTCAAAATTAGAATTCGTGGATCCACGAAAGAAGAGATAGCGAAAAGTTAAAGAAATGGTTCGTGCGGACACGAACCAGGGATTAAGTTCTTTGTCTATAATATATTTTTTGTAATTAGCATCAAGTTCCGCAGATTTTAACCGTTTAATCTTTTTATGATTATCTTTCATACTACAAAATTAGTGTTTATGGAAACAATCTTTAAATATAAACGAACAATTATTGTACTATTGGTTGCTCTCTTATTTATATTGGGTAATCCTGGATATGATTCATTTAATAAATACACAAGTGATATTAATTTTGAATACAACTATGAGGCATTTACAGTGTTTCACCATGTAATAAGAAAAAGAGTTTACAACTTTTTAATTTTCTCAATATATGAATCTTCTGTTCAGCAATATGCGAATAGTTGCGAATATTTATCTAACCGTGATTTTATACCAACGAATAGAATAAGGTATATTGGAATTTTTTATAACTTTTTTGTTATTAAGTAAAATAATATTAACTAGTGAGAGTTAAAGTAAGAATAGTAACACCAGATAATTTAAGCAATAGTGACTATAGTTTTGAATTATGCGAATTGCCAACAACGCTATCATTTATTGTTACTAACAAAAATGAAATTTTTATTATTCTGCAAACTCTATTTACAAGAAAGTCAAGTGAGGGGTTTTATGAGTTTGAGCAAATAATAGGCAAATTCCCTAAGCAACGATATGAGAAATACTCTTTACAATTATTGATTGGAAATGTTTATCTCGATTATGGTGAAACCATATTTAAGGAAGTAATTACAAAAGATAATATTTTCAGTGAGGATAATATAATAAAAATACCAATTGATATACCATTTAATTATATTTTAGAAAATGATATGATAAAAGAGAACGAAAAAGAAGTTGCTTACATCCAAAATAAATGCATTACAAATACTGAAAATATTATTGAAGTTCACCCGAGCAAATTTCCTATTGATTCATTTAGGAAAGGTGACAAGATTCCCCCAAAGTAATAAGTATGAATGAATAGTTCGCCTATGCAGCCTTGTCCTGCAAAAGCATGGAGCGGGGAGTAGAGACACGGCAGGGGAAGGACCGTTGCGTAACTTTGACAAAACAGCTTTCAATGCGAAAATATTTAATAACCTCATGTTTGCTTGTTTCGATTTCGCTTTCAAGCATAGGCCAAACTTTCAACACTGCTTCAAGA